>DATGFU010000026.1:0-12586 GCA_035308865.1 Allostellaceae bacterium
CTTTGCTACAGATTCTATCCGTCACCCTCTTCGAAAAAATCGAGCTGAAACAGGCGCTTAGCATCGAAGAATACAAACCGAATACTTGCGATAATCCTAACCAGCTGAATCTATTCGCCTTTTAACCGGACAGCAGTGGAACTATTGTTTATCGAAGATTTGGTGAAGAAGTATAAGTATCAGCAACGTGAAATAGCCTTAGAGATGGGCTGGTCGTCGAAGTCAGACAAGGCGGGATTAAAACGAGCCGAGGAGATGGTCCAACAATCTCTGCGCATGCTCACTATCATTCGGGAGGTCCAGGCCCTTAGTGAGGGGCAGCTGCCACTGACGAAGTTCGATGATGCACGCCAATCAATCAGCGAGCTCGACGACGATTACGAGAGGCTGAAGAAGAACGATCCCACCGCCGCCGCCCGTCTTCGCGATACACGCCTCGTCGCTCTGCTCTCCGACGTCGGCTACCGGGAGATGCGCCTGATCGACGAGGCGTTCCTTGAAGACTATCTCGTCGACGCGCTCGAAGAACAAGACAGCTTCAGGGGCAGAGTTGACGTTCTTCTGATGGAAGCGCCGAAAGCGCAGGAAAAGACTGACCTTCCCGGTCTCGACGTCTTGGAGTCAATGGGCGGCCACGCCACAGGAGGGGAACGGTCGGCGGCGCCTTTGCTGTCAATCCTGGCGGAAACGGCCGGCCACGAGAGGATCAAACTTGCCGTTCCGGCCGAAGGAGAGATCGCCATCCCGCGCGAGCGGTTCGTCAGCGAGCTTAAGGCGGCAATCGATACTGCTGCCGCGGACGCGCGGCTGGACCGTGAAAAGGGGAACCTGCTCGACCGCCCGTTGGCGTTTGTGCGTCGGGCCATCAAACACCTAGCGACCGCCGCTGAAGCCCATGAGCACGCCAGAGCGGACGCGAGGTTCGACAAGGCTGCCCTTCAGTCAGCGCTTGATGACCTGCAGCGTAGGCATGCGGCGTTCGTCCAAAAACTGGGCGACGAGTGACAGCCATCCTGAGCATAACCACGAGACATGCAGCGGCGGAGCTCGATATTCGGCGGTCGCAAGACGTTCCCGAGGTGCTTTGGTCGCGTGTGCTGGCGGAATGGGGCACGGATGGCCCCGACCCTGCGCAACACATCTACGTGCCCGTTGAGCGGTTTCTCTCGCAGCTGGATTGGCTCGCCCCGGCATGTCGCCGTCATCAGATGGGAATCGAGTGGGACACTGAGGCCCGTGCACTAGTAATCGCCGCGCAGACGCAGCGAAGTTCTCGTCAGGTGCTCGCCGCCGCGGCGACCTCCTTGGATGCCGACGAGGTACAGGCTCGGCTCGCCGGCGGCCGATTCTCGCGGGTGCTCAAATCGTTTCAGGTTCGCGATCTCGGCCGCCTTCTCTCGATGCCGAACGGTGCCAACTTCTCGGTGCCAGGCGCCGGCAAAACCTCCGTGGCCTACGCATTATATGAGGCCGAGCGCCTTGCCAAGCGGGTAGGCCGGCTCCTTGTCGTCGCCCCGCTCTCTGCTTTCGACTCCTGGATTAGAGAGGCAAAGGACTGTTTCTCAATTGCTCCAGAGGTAGCTCGCTACGACGGTGGCGCCATCCCTCGTCAGGCCGAGGTGTGCCTAGTCAATTACCAGCGACTCGCAGGTTCCTATGGCGAGCTTAGCGCGTGGGTACGCGACGCTCCCTCTCACGTCATCCTCGATGAAGCGCATCGGATGAAGCGCGGATGGACCGGTGAATGGGGCCGTGCCAGCCTAAACCTTGCCTATTTCGCGGTGCGGCGGGATGTCCTAAGCGGCACGCCGGCGCCCCAGAGTTTCCGAGATCTGGAGGCGCTCTTCGATTTCGCTTGGCCAGGACAGGCACGGCAGATTCTCCCCCCGGCCGTGTTCGAACGGTCACCCCCGGCGGACGCCGCTGCGCGGGTCGCTATCGCGATCACGCCCTATTTCGTGCGGACCACAAAGTCCGAGCTGAGCCTAAGGGCACCCAAACGGGAGGTCGTCCAGGTGCCATTGGAAGGACTCCAGCGGGACATATACAAAGCGCTTCGCGATCAGTATGCTGGCCAGTTCCCACTCTCTCGGCGATCACGGACAGACTTCGCCAAGATGGGGGAAGTCGTGATGTATCTGCTAGAAGCGGCGACCAATCCCGCCTTGCTCCCGGCTGGCGGCTCCCAGTATGATGACATCGCCTTTCGCCACCCGCCGCTAGAGATCCCATCAGGCTCGCCGCTAACGGATCTGCTGCCAAATTACGCGAAATACGAGACGCCACGAAAGTTCGTGGAACTCGCGAAGTTCGTGAAGGCGAACTCAGGGGCGGGTCGCAAAACGCTGATCTGGACCAACTTCGTGCGCAATATCGTCGTATTGGAGAAGTTGCTCGCGCGCTATCGACCTGCAATCATCCATGGAGGTATCCCGTCGGAAGTATCACAGCCCAATGCGCCGCGGACCCGCGAGACGGAGTTAAGCCGCTTCCGGACCTCTCCCGACTGCATGGTGCTGATCGCCAACCCTGCCGCCACGAGCGAGGGCGTGAGCCTCCACCGTGAATGCCACGAGGCGATCTACGTGGATCGAACCTTCAATGCCGGCCAATACCTGCAGAGCATCGACCGCATCCATCGCTTGGGCATGGACCCCGAGGTCGAAACGCGAATTCGCTTCCTAGTCACCGATGATACCATTGACCAAGTCGTCGACCGCCGGATCGCCGAGAAAGTGGAGAGGCTGGGCGAGGTCCTGAGCGACGCCGACGTAAGCACGATGTCTCTCCCCGATGACGAAGACTACGGGCCTGCCATCGACACGGACGAAGACCTAGTCGCCCTTTTCTCGCATCTTCGCGGCGAGTCGTAACGATGACGCTGCCAACGCCCCATGAGCTCAAGGCCGCGCTTTGGGTTGCCCGCACGCTTCCGGAAGGGGGACTGTCGCCTGACGACGCCCGCGCTTCATACGCACTGGCGCCATCCGGTGGACTTTATCGGACGGAGGACCTAGCCGCGGCTGAGGCGCGGCTCAGCGCCTGCGGGCTCGTAAAGCGTTCAGGCGACCGGCTGAAGCCTTCGCAAGAGCTTCTGGAGCTCCGTACGTTACCGATCTCCGAGGCCGCAGAAGTGCTGCTGGTGGCGATCAGCGAACGCGATCCTCCGCTCTGGCTAAGCGCCGTCGGCGACGACATCGAACTGGCGGTGGAGATCATCCCCGACGGCGACCTGCGGACCTTTGAGGCGATCATCTCGGAGCCCGAGCGTCGGGAGGCCATACTGCTGGCGCTCGGCCGCAAGGTGGCTTCGGCCGAGGCGGCGGACCAAGGCGCGGACGGCGAGAATTATGTGGTCGCCGTCTGCCGTGCGCGGCTGGTAGCCCTTGGCCGTGAGGATCTCGCCCGAGGCGTTCGCCGCGTCAGCCTGCTGTCCGATCAGCTCGGTTACGATGTTGTCAGCCCGACCGTGCAGGGCGCCGCATGGCGGCTGGAGGTTAAGGCGGCCCGTATGACGGGTTACTTCGTCCGGGTTACTCTGACACGGAATGAAGCCCGAGTGGGCCTCGGTGATGCTGGATGGGCCCTGGTCGTCTGCGCCCTGCGGCCTGATGAAACGCTCGAGATCCTGGGATGGTGCTCTGGCGCGACGCTCGCGGCTCTATTGCCACAGGACGTTCCCCGGGGGAGGTGGGAGACCGCTCGGCTTACGCTACTCGGGGAAGAGCTGCGTGACGGACTGCCGGACCTCGAGCTGGGGTGGACGGCCTGATGCCGGACACCTTGGAAAGCGTGCTGCGGCACTTGGACCAAACCGCAGTAAGCGCCCAGGCGCGCACCGAGACTCGGAGCCGCGAAAGCCACCTTCCGCCGATCAGCGTTTACCGATGGTGGGCTAGACGGACAGAATCAGTGAACGGGGCTCTACTGGACACGGCTGCCAAGGAACTCCGGCGCGGCCAGCCGCTACTGGTCGCGGACCCGTTCGCCGGAGGCGGCGTGATACCTCTCGCAGCCCTGAAGCGCGGCCATCAGATCTACGCGCAGGACCTGAACCCATGGGTGGGGGCGGGCCTCTCGTCTATGCTGGGCCTGCCATCGCGGACGCGCATTGACCGAGGCGCCAACCGTCTGCTCCGGCGTTGCGAGGCAATGGCTCAGAGAGCATACGGCACGACCTTCACCGATGGGACGCCTGCGCAGATCATCCACGCCCTACGTGTCGCGGTGTCGAAGTGTTCTCACTGTGGCGCTAGCCAGAGGTTGTTCCCACACGCTCTCGTCAGCCTCACCACGCGCAAGGACCGCGGAGGCTCGGAAGCCATCTTGGCGTGCCGACATGGCCACCTCTTCAAGGGCGACAGGGATGGTCCCGCCACGTGCCCCGACTGCGCTTCGGTCGTCGACCCTAAGAAGACCTACCTAGCCAACCGGATTGCTGTGTGTCCGTCCTGCGGCAAAGAAGACCGCCTCGTCGTCCGCGCTCATGGTTGGAACTGGGAACTCGTCTTGGTGGAACGCTCTGATGGTGTCCACCGCGAGTTGGCCTTTCCCACGAACGCCGAAAAACATCAGGCGGCAGACGAGACGTGGCGGCCTCGCCGTAAACTCGGTGCCATCCCCGACGCACCGGAGACCCGCGTGCTTCGCCGACATGGTTTCAAATCATGGTCGGACATCTATCCGCGTCGGCAGCGATACGTCATGGAACAACTCTTGGGGCTGAGCCGATCGCTCGACGTTGAAGCCGACCTTCGCAGGGCACTGACCATGGCGGTGCTCGGTACGGCCGAGATGGCTGGGCTTCTGTCCCGCTGGGATCGCTTCTACCTGAAGTGCTATGAGAGCATGGCCTCTCACCGGTTCAATTTCACCACGCTCGCCGTGGAGACGAACGTCGTCGGGGTCGGCGGCTTCGGCCGCGGCACTTTGCGCCGTCGCCTGAAGCTTTTCGGACACGCGGCTCGTTGGTTCGAAGACCATGACATTTCCATGCACCGGCCGGTTCTTCGCTATTCGGACGAGATGCAGCCTAAGACGAAGCCGAGACGGCGCGCCACCGTGGTCGCCGGAAGTTCAGAGCACCTGCTGCTGCCCGACCGTTCGGTAGATGTCGTATTGACCGATCCGCCCTACCACGATGACGTGCAATATCATGAGCTGTCGCTGCCATTCCGTGCCTGGGCCAACCTGACTCGGGCAAGGATGCTGGGAGAAGCAGTTGCCATTCCGCATAGCGCTTCCCTTCTGGGCCATCGGCGTTACCGGGATGCCTTGCTTCGCATCTTCAAAGAGCTTCACCGGGTTTTGAAATCTGACGGTCGCTTGTTGTTTAGCTATGCCAACCGGGAGCCCGCCGCCTGGGTCAATCTGTTCGCTGCCCTTCGTGCCTCGGGTTTCCAGCCGCTCGGCTATACGATTGTGCACAGCGAAAACGAGTCCGACCACGCAAAGCGCAAGGGCCGTGCTTGTAATCTCGATCTCGTGCTTGAGCTGGCTCCCGCCGGCGCGATGGTACTTGATCGTTGGCGGCCAAAGCCCCTGTTCGAAACCGACGAAGAACGGTTCTTGATGGCCGTCGGCGAGGCCTTCCTTCAATCAGGCGAAATGGTAAACGGCTGGGAGGCCAAGCTCGTCGGCCGCCTTAGATCGGAGATATTTGTAAGTGGCAAGGGCGGCGAAGCCGCGATTGCCGAGTCCGGGCTAACGAATCGGATTCCCAAGGTGGACGACCTGCCATCCGGACCCGTCGGCCTCCAGATCTTGTCCCTGCCGGTGCCCGAATTTGGGTCAACAACGGACATTAGCCTCGCTGAAATTAAATGACCACAATGGCGCAAGGCGCGCGCCCCTCGGTCACCCACACCAGAGCCTCCGCCTCCCTCTCACCCTACCCCACCCCCACCGCCCTACCCGCTTTCGTTCTCCATCTCCACCCCGTGATTAAGCTCCGCAAGCGCGACCTCGATCCCGATCTCCGGCATCCTGGGGACACCGGCCGCGCCGGCCACGTGGCGATCGCCAATTCCGACCCCGCCTGGAACGCCTACGCGCACGAGGCGATCGACCGAGCTTGGGAGTCGGCGAGCTCAAGAAGGTGTAGGATCGGACCATTGCCGCTTGCGGAGCTCCGCGGATCGGTGAAACCTTGCCCGGACGGAGGCGCATGGATGTCGATCGCCGGCTGTTTTCGCGGGCTGACAGTGGCGCTGGTTCTGCTTGCGATGCTCGCCGGCATCGGCGTGCCGGCGGCGGCGGCAGGCGCGGCCGCGCCGGCGGCATCGGGCAAGCGCATCGCGCTGGTCATCGGCAACAGCGCCTATCGCAATGTCGGCCCGCTGCCCAATACGGCCAACGACGCGCGGCTGATCGCCCGCACCTTGCAGGCAGCGGGCTTCACCCTCATCGGCAACGGGCCGGAGATCGATCTGGACAAGCCCGCCTTCGAGCGGGCGGTGCAGGAGTTCGGCCAGCGGGTGGTCGGCGCCGACATCGCCCTGTTCTACTACGCCGGGCACGGCATGCAGGTGGCGGGCGAGAACTGGCTGATACCCGTCGACGCCAACCCGACGACGCAACGCGACCTGGACTTCCAGATGGTCGATGCCGGCCTCGTGCTGAAGCAGATGGAGGGCGCCGGCACCAAGCTGAACCTGATCGTGCTCGACGCCTGCCGCAACAACCCCTTTCTCTCGCGCGGGATTCGGGGGAGTGCCGGCGGCCTGGCCGAGATGCAGGCGCCCGAAGGCACGCTGATCTCCTACGCGACCCAGCCGGGCAACGTCGCCAATGACGGCGAATCCGGCGACAGCCCCTACACGCTGGCGCTCGCCGACGCGTTGCGCACGCCGGGGCTCGATGTGTTCCGCGTGTTCAACCAGGTCGGACTGGCCGTCAAGACAGCCACGGCCGGAACCCAGCAGCCCTGGCTCGCCTCCTCGCCGATCGCCGGCAATCTTTTCATCTTCAACGGGCCGGTGACGGTGGTCACCAATCCGCCCCCTCCGCCGCCGACGCAAGCGGCAGCGGCCCCTGCCGTCGCAGCGCCGGTACCGCCTCCTGCACCGGCCGCCGCGGCGGCCACCCGGTTCGACGGGCTCTGGAACGTGGCGCTGACCTGCCCCGCCGAGCACGGCGCCGACGGCTATACCCACGACTTCGTGGCCGAGGTGAAGCAGGGCGCGCTGCGCGGCCAGTTCGGCGTGGTCGGCGAGCCCGCGTCGCTGGTGCTGGACGGCACCGTCCAGGCGGACGGCTCGGCCCTGCTGAACGCCAACGGCCGCATGGGAGCCGCCCGCTACCTGGTGGAAGGCGCCAAGGACAAGGCTCCCGGCACGCCCTATTTCTACGTCGTCGACGCGCATTTCGACGACCGCAAGGGCAGCGGCACCCGCGTCGGCGGCCCGCGCAGCTGCTCCTACGCGTTCGCGCGGCGGCGATAGGGTCGAAGCGCGCTCTCTTCCGCTCGGCTACGGTCCCGTAGGGCGGGAAGGCGCGCCGCCTTCCGCCCTTGCCCCTACGCCGCCGCTTCCCGTTCCAGCAGCGTGCGCTTGCGCTCGACGCCCCAGCGATAGCCGGAGAGCGCGCCGTCGGTCCGCACGACGCGATGGCAGGGGATGGCCAGCGCCGCCGGGTTGCTGGCGCAGGCCTGGGCGACCGCGCGGACCGCCTTCGGCATCCCGATCCGGCGCGCGATCTCGGCATAGCTCGCGCGCTCGCCCGGCGGAATCGCCCGCAGCGCCTGCCAGACCCGGTGCTGGAAGGCGGTCCCGGCCACGTCGAGCTTGAGATCGAGGCCGCGGCCCGGCGCCTCCACGAAGCCGACGACCTCCGCCACCAGCCGCTCGAACTCGGGATCGGCGCCGACGAGCACCGCGTCGGGGAAGCGGTCCTGCAGCGATTCGACCAGCGCCTGCGGATCGTCGCCGAACTCGATGGCGCAGACGCCGCGCTCGGTCGCCGCGACCAGGATCGCGCCCAGCGAGCACTCGCCCACGGCGAACCGGATGCGGACGCCCCGCCCGCCCTTGCGCCAGGCGGAGGCGGTCATGCCGAGCACCTCGTCGGAGCGTTCGTAGAACCGGCTCGAGGAGGAGTAGCCCGCGTCGTAGATCGCCTCGGTCACGCTCGCGCTGCTGCGCAGCCCGTCCCGCATGCGCTCGGCCCGCCGCCCGGCGGCATATTGCTTCGGCGTCACGCCCGCATGCTGCCGAAAGACGCGGTGGAAATGGAACGGCGACAGCCCGGCTGTCGCGGCTAGGTCGGCCAGGCGCGGCTCGGCGTCGCCGGCGTCGATCGCTGCGTCAAGCGCCTTGCACGCCGCCGCAACCAGTGCCGCCTGTCGCCCATCCGGACTGTCCTCGCGCGGCCGGCACCGCCGGCAGGGACGGAACCCCGCCGTCTCCGCCGCCTCGCGCGTCGCATGGAACGTCACGTTGCGCCGCAGCGGACGGCGCGACGGGCAGCTCGGCCGGCAGTAGACGCCGGTCGTCGCAACCGAATACCAAAAGCGCCCATCGGCCGATTTGTCGTGAAGCTCGATGGCCTGCCAGCGCCAGTCGTCCTCGGCCGGCCGTTCGATCCGTGTCATCTCCCGATCCTTCTCTCTCGTCTGCATCAGATGTGTCCCATCCTCGTCAAACGAAATAAGGCGGACCCGGCCCGCCGACACTCCGCGCCTTGCGGCCGAATTCCGGTGCCGGCGGCCCGGCCGAATCGGGCCTGCTTGCGGCGCAGCCTCTCGCGATACGGGATATAGCGCGAATCCTCGCGCACTGAGCCGCGCAAATCCCCACTGCCGCGCACGGGCCTATCGCCTTGAATTTGCGTCAATCGACGCACCATGCCGCAAAAATGCCCCAATCGGGCGCGCGAGGCCTTGCCATCACCGTTAACATCCGGTAACGAACCTCACGGGGAACCATGCAGGGGGCCGTACCGGATGACGATACGTCTGACGCGGCGAAATTTTGTCGTTTTCGGAGCGGCGGCCATCGGAAGCTTGGCTGCCGATCCCGCCCTCGCCGCCAAGGTCGTCTCGCCCAAAGGCCATCCCGCCAAAGTGAACACGAAGACGGTGATCCATCGCGGATCTGCCGGCCGGGCGGTTGCCCGCAACGGAACGCATCATCGCTTCAGCACCGCACCTTCGACCGGGTTTCCGGAACCGGCCGCGCCAGCTCCGCTGGTCGCGGCCCAACCCGGTGCACGCGAGCGCTTCATCCGCCTGGTCAATGCCCATACGGGCGAAGGGTTCGAATCGGTCTATTGGCGGGACGGCGTCTACCTGCCGGACACGATGCACCAGCTCAGCATGCTCATGCGCGACCACATGTCGGGCGACATGCACCCGATCGACCCGCGGCTCTTCGATCTGCTCGGCGATCTCCGCCAGTCGGTGGGATCCTCCGAGCCGTTCCAGGTGGTCTCCGGCTATCGCTCGCCGCGGACCAATTCCTGGATGCACCGCCATCAGCGCGGCGTCGCGGCGCACAGCCTGCACATGCGCGGCCAGGCCGCCGACATCGTGCTCGCCGACGCCGATCTCTATTCGCTGCACAACGCGGCGCTGCAGCTGGGCGAGGGCGGCGTCGGCTACTACCCGCGCTCCGGCTTCGTCCATGTCGACACCGGCGCCGTCCGCGAATGGGCGTTCGAGTAGGCGAAACTCAGTAGTTCGGCCACAGGCCCGGCGTCGCCAGCTCCACGACATTGCCGTCGGGGTCGTGGAAATAGAGGCTGCGCCCGCCGCGGGTCCAATCGACTTCGCTGATGATCGCGACGCCCCGCCCTTCGAGGCGCTGCTTCCACGCATCGTAGGCCGCCGCCTCGATCGCGAAGGCGAGATGCAGCCGCCCCACCCCCTCGTGACCGGGAATGACGCCGCCCGGCGTCGCCACGTCCTCGCTGGTGGCGCCCTTCCGGAAGAGCAGCAGCACCCCCTGCCGCCCGCAATCATGCGCGTTCAGCCGGTCGGACTCGAACATCACGGGCAGGCCCAGCGCCTCCGCGTAGAAGGCCGAGCAGGCCGGCAGGTCCGAGACATAGAGCACGGTTTCGAGAAGGCCGGTGATCGCGGGCATGGCCCCCGTACTATCGGTGCACGCGCGCAACGAGTCGAGCGGCCTTCGTGTCGCCCGCTGTGCACTTCCCCTCTCCGCCCTTCAGGGCGGAGAGGGAGGGACCCGTCGCATCAGCGACGGGAGGGTGAGGTGGGTTGCCGCCGACGCTCCGAGCTATCCCCCACCTCACCCCGACCCTCTCCGCCCCCAGTGGCGGAGAGGGAGCGAGAGGCGGCGCAAGAGGGACTCCGCTTTGATCAGCGCACCGGATTGCGCGCCATCGCCGCCTTGGCGTCTGCCTTCATCTTGCGCCTTCCCTCCTCGAAGATCAGGCGTTTCGGATCGGCCTCGCCCTCCGGCATGAAGGACAGGATCTCCTCGAAGATCTCCCGCACCTCCTCCTTGAACTCCGGATGCGGAAAGATGAAGAGGTCGTTGTTGCGGATGCCGCGCAGCACCTTCTCGCCGACCTCGTCGGGCTCCATGCCGGACTGGTGGATCTCGGCCAGCCGCGCGGTGAATTCCGCGTTCACCGGCGCGCGCTCGCGCGACAGGCTATCCGGCCGGATGAGGTCGCTTTCGTAGATCGCGCTCTTGACCAGGCCGGGGCACAGCACCGACACGCCGATCCCGTGCGGCGCCAGGCTCCATCGGAGCGCCTCCGTGAGCCCGCGCACCGCGAATTTGGATGCCGTGTAGATGCCGGCGCTGCCGCTGATAATCGAGGCCATCGAGGCGGTGTTGACGATGTGCCCGCCTTCGCCATGCGCCCGGATGCGCGGGATGAAGGTCTTCACCCCGTTGATCACGCCGCCGAGATTGACCCCCATGACCCAGTCCCAGTCGTCGTAGGACGCCTCGGCCATGTCGTTGAAGAGATTGATCCCGGCATTGTTGCAGAGGACGTGGACCTTGCCGAACACGGCTTCCGTCTCGTCGGCGGCGGCCGCCATGGCGGCGCGGTCGGTGACGTCGAGCCGGATCGGATGCACGGCGGCGTTGGTCCGCCTGAATTCCGCCATCGCGGCGTCGAGATGGTCCTGCCTGATATCGGCGATCACCACCTTCATGCCATTCGCGGAGAACACCCGCGCCATGCCGAGCCCGATGCCGCTGCCGCCGCCGGTGATGAAGGCGACCTTGCCGTCGACGTCGCGCATGGCCCCTCCCATCGATGGCGGAGTACGCTCCGCTATTCCGCCCTACCGGACGCCGTAGGGCGGAAAAGCGAAGCGCCTTCCGCCGTCTTCCTTCCTACAGCTTGATCAGCACCGTCTTCGTCTCGGTGTAGAGGTCGATGGCCGCCGCCCCGTTCTCGCGGCCGATGCCGGACTGCTTCATGCCGCCGAAGGGCAGGTTGGGGTCGACGATGTTGTGGGTGTTGACCCACACCGTGCCGGCCTTGATCCGCTTCGCCAGCTTGTGGGCGAAGGAGAGGTTGTTGGTCCACACGCTGGCCGCGAGGCCGTAATCGGTGTCGTTGGCGACTGCCGCCAGGTCGTCGATCGACTTGTACGGCTGCGCCACCAGCACCGGCCCGAAGATCTCCTCGCGCACCAGCGTGGAATTCTGCCCGAGGCCGGTGAACACGGTCGGCTTCACGAAATAGCCCTGCTCGCCGGACCTGCCGCCGCCGGCCACCACCTCGCCGCCCTCCTCCTTGCCCTTCTCGATATAGCCCAGCACCCGGTCGAGCTGCTCGTCCGACACGACCGGCCCGAGCTGCGCGCCCGAGGCGGGATCGTAGCCCGCGCCCAGCTTGATCGACTTCGCGATGTCGGCGATGCCACCCACCACCTTGTCGAAGATCGAATCCTCGACATAGAGCCTGGAGCCGGCCGTGCACACCTGGCCCGAGTTGAAGAATATGCCGTTGGCCGCCCCCGGAATCACCTGCTCGAGATCCACGTCGCGGTCGACGATGACCGGCGACTTGCCGCCCAGCTCCAGCGAGAACCGCTTGACCGTGTCCATCGCGGCCTTGCCGATGATCTTGCCGACGCTGGTCGAGCCGGTGAAGGCGATCTTGTCGATACCGCGATGGGCCGTGATCGCCGCCCCCGCCGTCTCGCCGAACCCGGTGACGATGTTGACCACGCCGGCCGGGTACCCCGCCTCGAGGATCAGCTCGCCCAGCCGCAGCGTGGTCAGCGAGGTCTGCTCGGCCGGCTTGATCACGCAGGTGCAGCCGGCGGCGAGCGCCGGGGCCAGCTTCCACGCCGCCATGGCGAGCGGGAAGTTCCACGGCGTGATCTGGCCGACCACGCCGACCGGCTGCCTGAGCGTGTAGGCCTGGAACTCGTCGCCCGGAAAGCCGCAGGAGACGTCGAGCGTGCGGCCCTCGATCTTGGTCGCCCAGCCCGCCATGTAGCGCAGGTAGTCGACCGTGCCCTGCACGTCGACGATCTTCGCGAAGAACACGAGCTTGCCGTTGTCGAGGGATTCGAGCTGGGCGATCTCCTCGAGATTGGCCTCGACGAGGTCGGCCAGCTTCAAGAGCAGCCGCTCGCGCTCGACCGGCCGCA
>DATGFU010000027.1:0-14692 GCA_035308865.1 Allostellaceae bacterium
GAGCGGCTGATCCGCGACCTCGCCCGCATCGCGGTCGAGCATGGCGCGTGGCGGCTCGATTTCAACGTGCTGAACTGGAATCCGGCGCGCGGCTTCTACGAGAAGCTCGGCATCACTCACCTCTCCGACTGGTTGCCCTACCGCATCGACGGCGAGGCGCTGCGCCGCCTGGCGCAAGGCGGCAATCAGGCGCGCGGCTCGACCGACGAGGCGTAGAGCTCGGAATCGCCGAATTCGCGGCCGCGACGGCGCTCCAGCTCCTGGCTGTACCGGCGCAGCGCATAGGCCTCGGTGATGAAACCGACGACGTGCAGGCTCTCCCTGCCGTCCACCACCGGCAGGCTCTCGAGCTGGGCATCGCTGAACTTTGTGATGGCGGTGCGGATGTTGTCGTCCGGCAGGAGGTAGACCGGCGGCCCTTCCAGGAGGTCGCCCACGCTCTGCTCCTCAGGCGGACCACCGAGATCGGGGCTGTGGATATGGGCCAGCTCTAGCATGCCGGCGAGCCGATCGCCATCGAGCACGACCACCCGCTTGGTGCTGCCGATCGGATAGGCCTGGCGGAGCTGGGCGATGGTCATCTCGCGCGGCACCAGCTTCATGTCGCGCCGCATCATCCGCCAGATCTTGAGATCGTCGAACCATCCGACATCCTCGGCGCCGGTGATCTTGAGCCCGCGCAGATGGAACCGCCAGGTCGCGAAGGAATAGCCGAAGGAATACCGGACCGCGACCGAGGTGGTGATGACGCCGCACATCACGCCCACCGTCGCCGAGACGTCGTAGGTGCTCTCCAGCACCAGCAGGATCATGGTCACCGGAGCGCCGACGATCCCGGCCGCGACGCTGCCCATGCCGACCAGCGTGTAGGCCAGCGTGTCGATCGGGTAACCCGGCGCCACGGCATGCATCAGCCGCGCCGCCGCGGCCCCGGTCAGCGATCCGAGGAACAGTCCGGTCGAGAACAGCCCGCCGCGGAAACCGGATCCGATCGAGATCGCCGAGGCGGCGATCTTGGCGGCGATCAGTCCGCAGAGCAGCGGCAGGGCGTAGCCCGTGTGCAGCCCGGTGACGATCCCGCCATGGCCGGAGCCCAGCGTCTCGGGATAGGTCAGGGCCATCATGCCGAGCGCCAGCCCGCCCACGGCCGGCCGCACCCAGTGCGGGATGGAGCGCGCGTGGAACCATTGCTCCGTCGCCGTGACGCCGCGCATCACCACGATCGCGAGGCCGGCCGACAGGAATCCCAGCAGCACGAAGAGCGGATAGTCCGGGGAGGACAGCATGACCGGCTGGTCGACGGAGAAGATCGGGGCCTGGCCGAACGCCGCCCGCGCGACGAAGGTTCCGGCGAGCGCCGCCGTGACGACCGGTGCCAGCACGCCCAGCGTGTAGGATCCGATGACCAGCTCGAACGCATAGAAGGCGCCGGTCAGCGGTGCGTTGAAGGCGGCCGCGATCGCCGCCGCCGCACCGCAGCCGACCAAAGTCCGAAGATCGTCGCGGCGGAGCCGCAGCATCGTCCCCACGCGTGAGCCGATGCTCGATCCCAGCTGCGTGTACGCCGCCTCGAGCCCGACCGAGGCGCCGAACCCACCGGACAGCAGCGTGGTGATCGCGACGTTCACGCTGTCCGTCAGCGACATGCGTCCGCCGAACAGCGCGTTCGCCTCGATGGCGTCGATGATGTCATGCGGCCGGCGGGCTCGAATGAAGGCGCTGACGCCGCCGACGACCAGCCCGCCCAGGACCGGCAGCAGCAGCACGCGCCACCAGTCGATGGCGTAGCCCTCCGACAGGTCGCCATTCCATGGGATGCCATAGACCAGGGCGGCGAACAGGTTGACCGCCTGGCGCAGTAGCGAGACGCCGAGGCCGGCAAGAATGCCGAGCAGCCCCCCCAACGCGATGAGCGATGCCTCGTGCTCCCGCATGATGCGCTGGCCGAGCGCACGCCAGCCGGCCCGCCACCGTAAGGCGATACGGTGCCATCCGCGCAGCCCTCCGGCGTGAGCAGTGCCGGCGCGATGCAGATCGGCTGTCATCCGACCAGAACGTCGGGCAAGGTCCGCCTATGCCCTCGTCGCGTCGCGGCGCCGGCCCGGACTCGCCAACGGACGGAGTGGCTTGCCATCACGCAACTATGGCCCAGCTTGCGCCGAAAGAGAATCGGCGCCTCGCCGCGTTGCTCCGATACCGCGGGTCTTGCGCGCGGCCGGCGAATATGCGTTCTAGATCGTATTCAACTTCAACGGTTCCGGGGGACCGGTCTTGGTCGCACGTCTACTTTTTTCGCTTGCAACCGGTCTTCTGCTCGCCTCGTGCGATGCGCCGGATCCCGCGGCCTTCCATCACAAGGCCGCCATGGACGCGCCGAACGGCACGGGCTGCCATTTCACGTCCTGCACCAATAGCGCCGACGTCCAGACGACCACGAACACGCACGCCATGGAGAAGGGGTCGGGCCCGATGATTCCGGGCAGCTGATCCCGGACGGAAGGATGGGGCTGTCCTCCGCAGACTGGCTGGGTCAGGCCAGGGCGTCCGAGCGGGCCGGGCAGCTCTTCAAGGCGTACGACCTGGCGCTCCAGGGGCTGGGCGAGCACCCGGAGGATGTCGCGCTCAAGCACCGCGCGGTGCTTTGCTTGGCGCGCGCTGGCGCGACGCGGCTCGCGCAGCGGCGTTACGTGGAATTCGGTCTCGCCGCGGCGTCGGATCTCGAGGACGTCGCCGCGCTGGCGGCCCGGCTTGCCAAGGACGAGGCCCTGGCGGCCCTGCCGGGAGAGCGCGCCGCCAAGGCCGCTGCGGCTGCCGCCGACTATCTCGCGATCTTCCGCCGGACCGGCGGCACCTATCCGGCGATCAACGCGGCGACCCTGACGCTGCTGGCCGGCGATCCGGCGGGCGCGGCGTCGCTCGCCCACGAGGTGGTGGCCGCGCTCGGCGACGACGACGGCGGCGACTACTACCGCGTGGCGACGCGCATCGAGGCGCTGCTCCTGCTCGGCGATGTCGCGGCGGCGCTGGCGGTCGCCCCGCAGGTCCGGGCGCTGGCCGGCGACGACCAGGCGGCCCTGTCCACGACCTGGAAGCAGCTCCGCCTGGTGCTCGATCGCAAGCGGCTCGATCCCACCGGGTTCGCCGCCGTCTTCGCGCCCGCGAAGGTCATCCACTATGCCGGCCACATGATCTCGACCTCAGGACGGCATGCGCGCTTCGTGCCCGCCGAGGAACCGGCGGTGCGCGAGCGGATCGCCGCCCATCTCGATGCGGAGACGGTCGGCGCCGGGTACGGCTCGCTGGCTTCCGGGGCCGACATCCTCTTCGCGGAGGCGCTGATCGCGCGCGGCATCGGGCTCCACGTCGTGCTGCCCTTCGATCGCGACGAGTTTGTCGAGCTCTCGGTCCGGCCCTCGGGCGAGGAATGGGCGGAGCGCTTCGAGGCCTGCATCGCGAAGGCCGCCTCGCTGCGGCTCGCGACCGAGGACCGCTATCTCGGCGACGATCTCCTGTTCGCCAATTGCAGCCGCCTGGCCATGGGGCTCGCCCGGCTGCACGCCCGCCATCTCGGCGCCGCGGTCGAGCAGGTCGCCGTGTGGGACGGCGAGGCGGCGATCGGGCCGGCCGGGACGGCGGCAGACGTCGCAAGCTGGCGCCGGCGCGGCCTGCCGCAGACCATCATCCCGGTGAGCGGGAGCCGGACGGCGCCGGCGACGCCGGGTCCGGCGAGGGCAGGCGCCGGGCGTGTCGTCAGGGCGATGCTCTTCTGCGATATCAAGGGGTTCAGCCGGCTCACCGACTCCGAGCTGCCGCGCTATGTCGGCGAGATGCTGGGCGCGCTCGGCCGGGTGGTGAACCTCTATCGCGCCGATGTCAGCTTCGGCAACACGTGGGGCGACGGGCTCTTCCTGGTGTTCGAGGACGCCACCCGCGCCGCCAGCTGCGCGCTCGAGCTGCAGGATGTCGTGACCCGGCTCGACCTGCCCGCGCTGGGATTGCCGCCGCATCTTGGGATGCGGGTCGGCGGCCATGTCGGGCCGGTCTACGCCGCCTTCGACCCGGTGCTCCAGACCACCAATTATTTCGGCGCTCATGTCAGCCGCGCCGCGCGCATCGAGCCGGTGACGCCGCCCGGTTGCGTCTACGTCACGGAACCCTTCGCGGCGACCCTGGCCTTCGAGGCCGCGGAGGATTTCACCTGCGATTATGTCGGGGTCACGGAGGCGGCGAAGCATTACGGCGCGATGCGTATGTTCCTGCTGCATCGCAGCGGTCTCGCCTGATGCGTTCCCAGATGTTAGAGATATCTTGTGCGAAGGACGTGGCGGTGCGACAGCGCGGCACTCTTGCCTTGCTGGCGAATGCCACTAATTTCTCGCCGGACCGCTCGCTGCCGGTTCGAGTCAGGTCATTTCACCGGGAGTGACGATGCGGTCCCGTCGGTTCACTGCTGTCCTGTGCGCTGTCGCCATGATCGGGTTCTCGGGTCTGGGCGGCTGTGCCGCGCCGTCCAAGACCAATCCCGAGGCGGCCGAAGACAACGATCCGTTCGAATCGGTCAACCGCAAGGTCTGGGCCTTCGACATGGAGCTCGACCGCTACTTCCTCAAGCCGGTCGCGGAAGGGTACCGCGCGGTCATGCCGGACATCGCGCAGACCGGCATCAGCAACGTGCTGAGCAACATCAAGTCGCCGATCGTCTTCGCGAACGACCTGCTGCAGGGCAACATCACCCGCGCCGGCGAGACGCTCGAACGGCTGACGCTCAACACGCTGCTCGGCGCCGGCGGCCTGATCGACGTGGCCGGCAATCATGGCCTGCGCGGCCACGAGGCCGATTTCGGCCAGACGCTTGGCGTCTGGGGGATCGATTCCGGGCCTTACCTTGTGCTGCCGCTGCTCGGCCCCTCGAATCCCCGCGACGGCATCGGCTACGGCGTCGATTCGCTGATCGATCCGTTCTCGATCAAGATGCGCGCCGCCAATATCGACCAGGGAAACTACATCCGCTGGGGCGTCAGCGTGGTCAGCGACCGCACTGCGACGATCGACCAGCTGGACGAGGTCAAGAAGGAATCGCTTGATTTCTATGCGGCGATCCGCAGCCTCTACCAGCAGCAGCGGGCCGCCGCGGTGGCCGCCGGGAAGAGCGGATCCTCCGCACCGGTTACGGATCTGTCTGTCGGGCTGCAGACCGGGAGCCTCGTGTCGCCCGCCGCCCATCGAGACGAGGTGAGGTGACGATGCTGAAGAGGATGCTTCGCCTGGCCGCGCTGCTGGTGATCTGCGTCTCCGGCGTCGCCTCGGCAGCCGAGGCGTCGGATCCGAAGAGCTTCGTCGCCGACATGGGCTCGCAGGCGATCCACATCCTGCAGACCCAGCACGACCTCGGCTCGCGCAAGGCCGCCTTCACCAAGCTCTTCGCCGCGGATTTCGACTCGGCGACGATCGGGAAGTTCGTGCTCGGGCGCTACTGGCGGACTGCGACGCCGGACCAGCAGAAGCAGTATATCGACGTGTTCTCGCAATACGTCGTGGCGCTCTACGCGAACCGCTTCGCCGGCTATTCGGGCGAGCAGTTCAAGGTGGTGAGCAGCCGTCAGGGCGATTCGGGCAACGCGGTCGTCATGTCGCAGATCATCCCGACCGACAGCCGGCCGCCGATCAATATCGGCTGGCAGGTTTCGGGCAAGGACAACACCTACCGGATCGTCGACGTGACGGTCGAGAACCTGTCGCTCGCGGTGACCAAGCGCGACGAGTTCGCCTCGGTGATCCAGCAGAACAACGGCAGTGTCCAGGCGCTGATCGACCAGCTCAAGCAGAAGGTGCAGGAGAGCTGACGTCGGCGCCGGTGATCCGGCGGAGGGTTCACATGCGCATCCGGGCGGTCATCGCGATGTTGCTGCTGGCGGCAGCCCCCGGCCTCGCGGCGGCCACGCCCAGCCCGGTCGCCCTGGCCGTCGCCGATCCCTCGCGCCCCGCCGACGACCGCAAGCTGGACGCCGACCGCAAGCCCGTCGCGGTGCTGGCCTTCGCCGGCATCAAGCCGGGCCAGACCGTCGCCGAATATCTTCCCGGCGGCGGCTACTATACCCGCCTCCTCGACGACATCGTCGGGCCGAAGGGCAAGATCGACGCGCTCGAGACCACGACCTGGGGCCAGGACAACGTCGACTCGACCAAGAAGGTGCTGGCGGAACCCAATCGCGGCAACATCTCGCTCGACCTGTCGCCGCTCGGCACATTCAAGCTGACGGAGAAGGTCGACGTGTTCTGGACGACCGATAACTACCACGACCTCCACGTGCCCAAATACGCGACCGTGGACATCGCCGCCTTCAACAAGCAGGTCTTCGACTCGCTGAAGCCGGGCGGCATCTACATTATCGTCGATCATGCCGCGGCGCCGGGCGCGGGTGCCACCATGTCGCCGACGCTCCACCGCATCGAGAAGTCGACGGTGATCCAGGAAGTGACCGCCGCCGGGTTCAAGCTGGTCGGCGAGAGCGACGCGCTCGCCAACCCTGCCGACGACCACACGAAGAAGATCTTCGACCCCTCGATCCGCTGGAAGACCGACCAGTTCATCCTCAAATTCGCGAAGCCGTAGGGGAACAACGGGACGCTGTTAGACGCGCTTTCACGGTAATTCCAGGTGTAAATGGTTGTATGAACAGCATATGACACATATCGAGATCCTATTCAATATTATTGATGGAGATGAGCAAAAGAGATGACCGTATTCTGGGACACCGTCTTCAAGTGCGGAGAATTTCTGTCAATTACTTTTCTCGCTGGGATGGCGTTGACGTATTTCGTTATGATTATTCTTGGAGGGACATTTTTCTTATATTGGCTGGCAGGAACTCACCCTGGGCAGAGTTTCGTTTCCCGTGCGGCACAACTTTTTCGGTCGAACTATCAGGATGATCTATCGAATGAGTGTTCTTTTATAGGTTCAATTCTTAGATTAAGCTTGAGGATGTCTTATTGGTGCATCGGAATTACGATCGTCGGAGGATTAATCGCTGGAATTGGCGCATACGAGCTCAAATTCAATGACGTGCAGAAGCTTCTTCATAAGACGAATTCTTGATAGGGCGAGTTCTGGGAGAAGAGCGATCCGAATGAATATTGATCCGCTCGGCTACCAGCGCGCCGGGTGGCCCACGACCCACCCACCCGGAACTTCTGGACGATCTTCTGCTGCGCCGGCGTGCCGAGCTGGGCGTAGACGATGTTCGACGATTCCTCGGTGAAGTCGCCGCGGGAGGAGGTGCCGGCGGGCTGCGGGCGGTTGCGGTGACACTGCTATAAACACCGCCGATCAACGACCGAGAGGACGCCCATTTTGACGAATATCGGCTCATGACCTCTCCTCGCTTCGAGGCGCGCATCGCCGGGGGGCTCTATGTGCTGGTGATCCTTCTGGGAGCCTATGCCGAACTCGTAGGCCGCCAGGGTCTGATCGTCGACGGGGATCCGGGCGCCACA
Organism: Allostellaceae bacterium; assembly: GCA_035308865.1. Taxonomy (GTDB): domain Bacteria; phylum Pseudomonadota; class Alphaproteobacteria; order ATCC43930; family CGMCC-115725; genus DATGFU01. The sequence goes on from DATGFU010000027.1 coordinate 7,498, forward strand.
TTGCGGGCGATCGGCGCGCACCAGGGCACCTACCGGCTCGGCTTCATGGCCGAGATGGTCACCAACCTTATCGCGATCCCCATCACCCTGATCGTCTGGCGGCTGCTGACGCCGGCAGGACCAATTCTGGCTCTGACGGCGCTGGTACTGGATCTGACGCAGAACACCGTCAACGCGCTTAACGCCTGGACGCAGTTCGCACCGCTCACGCTGATGCCGGGCACGCCGGACCTGGCCGCCGTGCCGCCCGCCGAACTGGCGGCTTTGGCTCGGCTTGCCTTGCGCTGGCATGACGTGGGTTTCCAGATCGGGCTTACATTCTTCGGCTTCGCGCTGCTGCTCGAAGGCTGGCTGGTGTTTCGCTCGGGTTATTTCCCGCGCTGGCTCGGGGCGCTCTACATGCTGGCGGGTGCCTGCTACCTCGGGGCGGCCAGCGACTATTTCCTGGCCTTGAACCTGCCGATCTCGCCCTACGTACAGTTCGGCTCCCTCGTGGGCGAGGCTTCCGTGGCGCTGTGGTTGCTCATCGTCGGGGTGAACGAAGCAGGATTCCGCGCCGCCGCTGCCGCCGAACTCGCGTGATGGTGCATGAATTGCGCTCGTCTCACGACCCGCTCACCCGAAACTTCTGGACGATCTTCTGCTGCGCCGGCGTGCCCAGCTGGGCGTAGACGATGTTCGACGATTCCGCGGTGAAGATGTCGTGGGAGGCGATGCCCGAGGGCTGCTGGCCGAGGGCCGTCAGCGGCGTCGTCGCCTGGTAGACGATGCTGCCCGCCCCGGACCCCAGAGTCGCGTGGGCGCCGTTGTTCAGGCCGACGATGTTCATCTGCAGGGCCAGGATCGGCGCGCAGCCGTCGGCATCCACATGCCGGTTCACGCCGTCGAGCGAGAAGGTGGCGATCAGCTGCTGCCCGGTCGAGGTCTTCTTGCCCTGCGCATTCACGAAGGAGTATGTCGCGCCGATGATGGTGCCGTCCGGCTTGTCGACCAGCTCGTAGATCAGCTTGGCCCCGGCCGGCAGGCGGTTGGTCATCGCCGGGAAGAATCCCACCACGCCGTGCATGTTGAAGAGATCGCCCTTGCACGTGTCCTCGGTCGGGTTCGTGCCGCCGCAGGGCCGGTTGAACCTGGTGTGCAGGCGCCAGCGGTAATCCTTCGAGGGGAAGCATTCGTTAGACCAGCCCAGCCGCGTCTCGTGCTTGGGGTCGAACCCCATGCAGTATTGCTGGTAGATGTTGTTGGCGCCCGCCGGGGAATAGCAGTTCAGCTGCATGTTGAGCCCGATCGGGGAGACCATGTCCTCGGTCGCCTCGATCGTCACCACCAGCCCGCGGATCGGCTGGCCGCCGCCATAGATGTAGTAGTTGTGGTTCGACGAGAAGTTCTTGGGCGGCGGCGACAGGGTCGACAGATCGGGATAGGCCAGATCCGCGAGCGGATTGGGCTTGGCCAGCGCCCTGATCGGCCAGAGGGCAGCGGCGCCGAACAGCGCGGCGCCTTCCATGAAGTGTCGGCGCGTGACCATTTTGCGATCGTCCCGGCTGAATCGATCGCCCGCTTTATCGCCGGATCGGAAGGGCGGATCAACCGGAAAGCGGATGAAGGGGCGGTGGGCTCCTCAGGTCCGATTCCGGTGCCACCCTGTGCCCCCGCTCTCAGACAAGTTCTTTCAGCAACTCGGGATGCTTATCCAGAAGCCGGAAGAGGTTGACCACCGCCGGCAGAGGCGCCGCTTCACCGCGTTCGTAGCGGGAGAAGGCATTATGGCCCCCGCCGGTCAGGCGGGCGGCGGCAAGCTGACTCAGGCCGAGCTTGCGACGGACGCGGCGGATCTCGCCGGCGATGCGCGCGCGATCGCGCAGTATCAGCTCGTCGCCCGCAGCGGCATAGCGGAGCGCGCTCTCAGGATCGAACTCAATCTCGCCGCAATCCTCGCAGCGCCACCCGGACAGGCCCTCCAAGGTCGCCGCCATGCCGGCATGCTCGACGGTGAAGGTCTCGCCTTCAAAGCGCGCCATGCCATGGCTGCCGTCGCAGTTCAAGCAGTCCCGCACCATGCTCACTTCTCCTTGAACTGAACCACCGGCGCTCCTTCACGCAGCGTCACCTTGATGTAGGCATCCTTCCGAACCGGCGTCGCCGCGACATACACGTCCTGCCAGACCCGATGATCGGCGTAGGTCGTCATCGATTTCTGGAACGCCCGCCGCGTCAGCAAGGCGACCACGGCCAGCATCTCGACCGTCGTCAATCCCATCATCCGGCCGCCATCCAGGGCGGTCTTCGTGAAGGCCACCGCCCCGAGCCGCGCAACGTTCGCCTGGATACGTGCAAGGTCGTAATGGGGCGTGCGCTTCTCCACGGACAGAAATTACCCTATAAGGGTACTCCGTTCAATGGAGCAAATCATCGCCTCGGCCGCCTCGGCACCTCCTCGTGCGGCGGGCTCCGGCTCGCAATAGCCCGGTTGGGGTTGCGTGCCGCCCGTACGGCGGCCGAGATCACGCCGGCGCGGATCCGCAGGGCTGTCGTAGTCCGGCCACGCCCAGCGTCGCCCAGAATCGCCGCCAGGTGAACCCCAGGGAGGCGTGCCGGGACCGGACCGACGCGACCGGCAGCACGAGACCTAACAAGGCGCGCAGCATGGGTCAGGCCCTCCGGGAAGCGGTCAGCGGCGGCGGAGGAAGCGGCCGGCCGCGCCGAAGAGGACGAGGGCTGCGGCCGTCAGGTTGAGCACCCTCGGGATCCATACGGCATTCACCCCCAGCGCCACGCAGACCAGCGCGATCGGGACGAAGAGGCAGGCGAGTATCCAGCCGATACGGCGGAACTGGCCCCTCATCTTGCCGAGGAGCGGGGCGTCGCCCGGCTCTTCCGGCGGCTCCGCACCCGCGCCCAGACGATCGGCGATGGCGCCGCCCCAGGCGATCGAGAGCGGCAGGCCGAATCCGATCGCGAGGCAGAGGCCCGACGCCATCAGGGCGAAGAACCCGGTGGCCGGCATGTTCGCCGGGTTGGGCCACAGGAATGAGATCGCCGGCACCACCACGCCGATCACCCCGGCCGCCGCCAGCCCGATATAGATCGCGACGGCGGCGGCGAGCCAGCACGCGACCGCGCCGGCCGGAACCGCGCCGGCGAGGGTGGCGATGCGGCTTCTCTCCGCCTCGTCGTAGCCGAAGCCGGGAATGCTCTCCCAGCCGCCGCTCCGGGCCAAAGCCACGTTGAGCGACCAGTATCGCAGGAACCGGCGGTCGCCGGGGGGCAGCATCGCGGGCTCGAGTCTTTCGGTTGCGGCGACCGCGCCAGTATCGCAGCTATCCTCACGTCCGCAGCAGGAAATTCGAGAACTGCCACGGGTCCTCGTGGTCCAGCCACGGCTCGGCGAACATGCGCGAGCGGCCCTTGAGCGGCGTCCAGTCGCTCTCGACGCCGACCACCGGGCCGAGATAGGGCGCCGCGATCTTCAGCACCTCGTCATGCGGCAGGGTTTCCGGCTCGCAGTAGCCGCGGTTCGGGTTGCGCGCCGCCCAGACGGCGGCCGAGATCACCCCGGCACAGACCTGGAGGGCGGTCGCGTTCTGCCCCGGGATGATCTCGCGCGCCTGGTGGATCGAGAGCTGCGAGCCGTACCAGTAGGCGTTCCGTCCGTGGCCCAGCAGCAGCACGCCCAGCTCGTCGATGCCGTCGACGATGTCGTCCTGCATGATCCGCAGCTCCTTGGGCGGTTGCCAGTCGCGCATCATCACCTCGCGCAGCGACACGATCGCGTCGGTGGTCGGGTGATAGGCGTAGTGGACGGTGGGCCGGTAGACCGGGCGGCCCTCCTCGTGGACCGTCAAATAGTGGCTGAGCGTCACGCTCTCGGAATGCGAGATGACGAAGCCGTAGATCGGGCCCCCCTTCGGAACCCAGCTGCGCACCACCGTCTGCCCGCCCGGCTGCTGCAGGTAGATGCAGTTGCCCGGCCCGTAGATGTAGTGCTGGCCCTTGGGCGGCATCAGCTTCTCATGGGTGCCCCAGCCGAGCTCGGCCGGGTAGTAGGCCTCGCCCCAATAACCCAGGATCGACCAGGTGTTGACGAATTCGTTGGGCTTCTTGGGAATCGACGAGCGCTGGGTGTCGCGCTCGGCGATGTGGATGACCTTGGTCCCCGTCGCGCGCGCCAACGCCGCCCAGCCTTCGCGGTCGGCCGGGATCCGGGTGCTCAGCCCCATCTTGCCGGCGATGTCGACCAGCGCCTGCTTGACAAAATGCGTGACGACCCCGGGATTGGCGCCGTGGGTGACCACCGCCGTCGGCCCGTCCTTGCGCCAGCGCGAGCGGGCGAAGGCGCGCGTCACCTCGTGGCTCTCGTAATGCGTCCGGGACCAGTCCGGCACGTCGGCGTCCTCGTATTTCTCGGCCCAGGGCTCGAGCGACGTGTCGACGTAGAGCACGCCGGCGCGCTGGCACCAGTCCATGATCGAGATGGCCTCGACGCCGGCGGTGAGGTTGATGAGAAGATCGCCGGCCGCGGCATGCTCGGCCAGGACGGAGTCGAGATTCTGCGGCGTCAGCCGGGTCGCGACATAGCGCATGCCCTGCGCCAGATACTTTGCGAACGGCTTCTGGTTGCCGCCGTCCTCCACCACCGTGATGCGCGAGGGATCGATGCCGAAATGGCGTGGGATCACCGGCAGCACGCACTGCCCCACGCTGCCATAGCCCAGCATCACGACGCGTCCCGCGAACTCGACCGTCTCGTACATGTCTCTTCTCCTCTTCTCCTTTCGTCATTCCCGCGGAAACGCGAAGCCGGGACGGCGGGCGTCTCGCCCGGTCCTGCTGCCCCCGCCGGCGCGGGAACGACGGTGAACGAAAGTGCGGTGGTGGCCGAAATCAGACGCAGTAGGTCTTCAGCGGCGCGAAGCCATTGAAGCCCACCGAGGCATAGCTCGAGCAATAGGCGCCGACCGCAATGAACTGCACGGTGTCGCCGATCGCGAGGTCGAGCGGCAGGCGGTAATCCGCCTTCTCGTAGAGGATGTCGAGGCTGTCGCAGGTCGGGCCGGCGAGCACGACGGGTCCGGCCTCCTTGCCGTCATGCGGCGTGCGGATCTTGTACTGGATGACCTCGCCCAGCGTCTCGATCAGCCCGTTGAACTTGCCGGCGTCGAGATAGATCCAGCGCCGGCGGTGGGTGCGCGTGTCGCGGTTCGACACCAGCACCACCTCGGTGTGCAGCACGCCGGCATCCGCGACCATGCCGCGGCCCGGCTCGAGGATCATCTCCGGCAGGTCGTTGCCGAAATGCCGGGTCATCGAATCCATGATGGTGATGCCGTAGGCGGCCACCGGCGGCACCCCGCCCGCCTGGTAATGATGGCCTGGAAACCCGCCGCCGAGATTGACGAGCTTGAGCTGGATGCCCTTCTCGGCCAGCGCCTTGAACATGCCGGCGCTGCGCTCGATCGGCAGGTCCCATTGCGCCGCGTCGGTCTGCTGCGAGCCGACATGGAAGGACACGCCGTAGGGCTCGAGCCCGAGCTCGCGCGCCCGGGTCAGGAGCTCGACGCCAAGCTCCGGCGAGCAGCCGAACTTCTTCGAGAGCGGCCACTTGGCGCCCTCGCCCTTGACCAGGATGCGGCAGAACACCTGCGCCCCCGGGGCCGCCCTGGCGATCTTCTCCAGCTCGGCGATGCAGTCGAAAGCGTAGAGCCTGACGCCCGCCGCGTGCGCCCAGGCGATGTCGCGCTCCTTCTTGATCGTATTGCCGAAGGAGATCCGCTCCGGCCCGGCGCCTGCCGCCAGCACCAGCTCGATCTCGCCCCGGCTCGCCGTGTCGAAGCACCCGCCGAGCCGGGTCAGGCGCTCAAGGATCTCGGGCGCCGGATTGGCCTTCACGGCGTAGAACACGCGCGCGGTCGGCAGCGTCTCGGCGAGGCCGCGATAGGCGCGCTCGACGAGGTCGAGATCCATCACCAGGCAAGGCGTCTCGGGCCGCACTTCCGTCAGGAAGCGGTCGATCTTGTCGGTGATGAGGGTTTCGGTCATCGGCAGTGTCCTTCGGGCGCGATGCGCCCACCATGGTCAAGGATGATGAGGCGGCTCGGGCCTACGCGGCCCGGCGGGCAAAAGGGCGGTCGGCATGCCCCGGCGTCTCGAGCAGCGGCCGGTCGGCCACCTCGGTCACCTTGATTCTATCGAAGCCGTTGAACCCGGTCCGCAGGCACGGCCCGTAGGCGCCGAGCTGGCCGATCTCGATCCACTCGCCCGCGGCAATGTCGTCCGGCAGCATGAAGGGACCGGACATGAAATCGGCGCTGTCGCAGGTGGGTCCGTAAAAGCTGAACGGTGCCACGGCGCCGCCGGGAGGCCGGATCGGCCGCACCGGGAAGCGCCAGCGCGGGACGCCGGCATCGCTGAGCGTGCCGTAGATCCCGTCATTGATGTGCAGAACCTGGCCGCGCCGCGCCTCGACCTTGACGACGAGCGAAGCCCCCGGCGCCGCCAGCGCGCGGCCCGGCTCGCACCACAGCGCCGCCTCGCGCGGCAGGCCGAGCGCGCGGAACCCGCGCTCGATCGCGGCGAAATACCGGCCGAGCGGCGGCGGCGTGATGTCGGGATAGGAGACCGGGAAGCCGCCGCCGACATCGACCCCGTCGACGCGCACGCCGGCGGCGGCGATGACCTCGCCGGCCAGCGCCATCGCCTTCTCGTAGGCGGCCGGGTCCATGCATTGCGAGCCGACATGGAAGCAGATGCCGAGCCGGCTCGCCGCGTCGCGCCCACGCCGCAACAGCTCCGCCGCGTCGTCCGGCGCCGCGCCGAACTTGCCCGAGAGGTCATAGAGCGCATCGCCCTTGGGCAGCGCCAGCCGGATATGGAGGCCGAGATCGCGCGCGCCGCCGGTCACTTCGACGATCTTCTCCAGCTCTTCCAGGCTGTCGAGCGAGAAATCCCGCACGCGATGCTGGGCATAGCCCTCGCGGATCGCCGCAGGCGCCTTGATGGGGTGCATGTAGTGGATGTGCGCGGTCGGGAAGAGCTCGCGCACAAGCCGGATCTCGCCCGGCGAGGCGCAGTCGAAATGCCGGACGCCGCCCTGCCACAGCGCGCGCAGCACCGCCGGCTCCGGGTTGCACTTCACCGCATAAAGCACGTCGCCGACGAAGCCGCGCACGAACCGTGCCGCCGCGAGCCGCAGCGT
>DATGFU010000028.1:0-5556 GCA_035308865.1 Allostellaceae bacterium
AAGAGAGGGGACGATGGGTAGGAAAAGCACGTCCGAGCTCAGCCGCCGGAATATTCTCGCTGGCCTTGGGGCCGCCGCCGGTGCGGCGGCGGTCATGGACGTGCAGCCGGCCGCTGCGGCCGATTCCCCCGAGAAGTGGGACCAGGCCACTGACGTGGTCTGCGTCGGCAGCGGCGCCGCAGGCTGCTCCGCCGCGGTCTTCGCGGCCGATCACGGGGCCAAGGTCATCCTGCTCGAGAAGGCGCCGATCCTCGGCGGCACCACGCTGAAATCCGGCGGCGTTGCCTGGGTCCCCAACAACCCGGTGATGCGGGCGAAGGGGTTCCAGGATCCGAAGGAAGACGCGGTCAAGTATATGTGCCGCTTCTCTTTCCCCGAATCCTACCGGGCCGATCATCCGACGCTCGGCCTCGACCCGATGGCCTATCGCAAGATCGAGGCGCTCTACGACAATGGCGGGCCGATGGTCGACCGGCTGAAGGAGCTCGGCATCGTAGAGTTCCTGCTGTTCGCCCAGAACGACAAGCCGCCGGCGGATTACGCCGACCACCTGCCGGAGAACAAGGCGCCGCACGGCCGCGCGCTGGTGCTTGGCGAGAACGGCCAGGCCATCCATGGCGGGATCGGCGACGGGCTCAAGCTGATCAGCAAGCTCGAAGCCTATCTGCGCAGCAAGAACATGCCGGTCCTGACGGAACACCGCGTGACCCGCCTGGTCATGGAGAACGGGCGCGTCGTCGGCGTCGAGGCCGATAGCGGCGGCAAGACCGTGCGCATCCGCGCCAACAAGGCGGTGATCTTCGGGACGGGCGGCTTCGCCCACAATCTCGATTTCATCCAGCTCTACCAGAAGTTCCTCTACGGCTCCTGCGCCCAGGGCGGGGCGGTCGGCGACTTCGTCACGATCGCGTCGCGCATCGGCGCGCAGATCGCCAACATGCAGTCGGCCTGGCGGACACAGGTCGTGCTCGAGCAGGCGCTGGAGAACCGCATCGTCGGCGCCGGCGCGTTCTTCCTGCCCGCCGATTCGATGGTGATGGTCGATGGCCGCGGCAAGCGCGTGGTGAACGAAAAGCGCGATTACAACGACCGCACCAAGGTGCACTACACCTACGACCCGACCAGCGAGAGCTATCCCAACCAGTTCCTCTACATGATCTGGGATTCGCGCTCGATGGATGCGTTCGGCGGCGATTTCCCGATCCCGGCCGACCCGCGCTCGGTGAAGTACCTGATCGAAGGCGCCGATCTCGCGGCACTCTCGGCGGCCATCCAGCAGCGGCTTACCGCGCTGGAGCCAAAGCTCGGCCCGGTCGCGCTCGATCCGGGCTTCGCCGAGTCGTTGAAGGCCACCGTCGCCCGGTTCAACGAGTTCGCGAAGAAGGGCGTCGACGAGGATTTCCATCGCGGCAAGCAGGCCTATGACCGCGACTGGCAGGTCTTCTTCTCGGCGATGCGCGAAGGCACCAAGCAGCCGAAGAACCCGATGCCCAACGAGACCATGCATCCGCTGGCCGACAAGGGACCGTACTATGCCGTCATCCTGGCGGCCGGCGCACTCGACACCAACGGCGGCCCGATGACCAACGAGAAGGCGCAGGTCCTCGACGCCGACGGTAAGGTGATCCCGGGCCTCTACGGCGCGGGCAACTGCATCGCCTCGCCGACGCGGGAGGCCTATTACGGCGCCGGCGGCACGATCGGCCCGGGCATGACCTACGGCTACATCGCCGGGATGAACGCCGCCAAGGAAGGCGAGCATGCCTGATGCGCCTTCCCTCCCTCTCCGCCCCTGGGGGCGGAGAGGGTTGGGGTGAGGTGGGGCGACGATGGATCGCGCCGAAAGACCCACCTCACCCTCCCGCTGCGCGGGTCCCTCCCTCTCCCCCCTGAAGGGCGGAGAGGGGCTGGGTCTCGCACTGGCTGTGCTTGTCCTCGCCGCCAGCACGGCCCGGGCGGACGAGGTGAGCTTCAGCCGCGACATCGCGCCGGTCCTGCAGGCGCGGTGCGCGGTCTGCCACCTCACCGGCGACGAGCCGCCCGGCGGCCTGGCCCTCTACGCCAAGGCCGCCTACGGACGCCTCGTCAACGTGCCGTCGAAGGAAAGCAAGCTTCTGCGCGTCAAGCCGGGCGCGCCGGACCAGAGCTACTTCCTGCGCAAGATCGAAGGCACGCATCTCGACGCCGGCGGCATCGGCGTCCGCATGCCGATGGATGCCGAGCCGCTCGATGCCGACATGCTGAAGCGCATCCGGCAATGGATCGCCGCTGGCGCGCCGGACAACTAGCCCGAGGTCTGCCCGGTCAGGGGTCTTCGCGGCGCGGTTTTTGCGGGGATATCGTCCTCCCCTCGGATCCCTTCCGGTCGGTCAGGTAGGCCCATGCCCATTTCCGTAGACCACGATGCGCGCCGGCGGGAGGTGGCCGAGATCGCCGCCCGGCTGGTCGCCCGGTTCGGCGTCGAGGGCGTGTCGATCCGCGACGTGGCCCAGGCCGCGGGCTGCAGCACCACGATCGTCTCGCACTATTTCAAGAACAAACGCGAGCTCCTGCTCTTCACCTTCCGCGAGGCGGCGCAACGCAGCGTCGCCCGGGTGGCGGCCCTGCCGAAGCAGGCGAGCCTCCAGGCCCATCTTGAGCTGCTGCTGCCGCTCACCGACGCGCTGCGCAGCGACTGGAAGGTCTGGATCGCCTTCTGGAGCTGGGTCGAGACCGACCGCGAGTTCGCCCGCGAGCAGGTGAAGCGCGCGCGATTGGCCCGCGAGCTGATCCAGCGCCTGCTGAACGACCAGAAGGAGCAGGGCCTGCTCGATTCTGCGGTCGACAGCGATTTCGAGGCGCGCCGCCTGCTGACCGCGGTGGTGGGAATCTCGACCCAAGGCATCTTCGACCCGAAGGAATGGTCGCCCAAGCGCCAGCGCGCGCTGCTGGCGGCAGAGATCGCAGCGATCCCGGGGACGAGGGGCGGGTGACGCCGCGCCCCCCTTCGGCGCCTCTTGATTTCGCCGGTGGGCGGGCTATTCCGATCCGCATCACGGAATATGAAAGAGCAATGATGCATCGGGTCCTGGCGATCGCCGTCGTCGCGCTGATCGGTGGGTCATGCGCTCCTGTCGCCTGGGCTGTGCCACCGCAGGAGCTCTCGGCGTGCCGGCCCGAAACGGCATGGGCCGCGCCCGATAACGACATTCGGCTGAGCGAGGACAGCAGGGCGGCTGCAAAGTCTGAGCCCCTGCCGGAATCTGTCTCGGCGCAAGTACGCGCGATAGCAGAGGACTTCGTCGTCAAGATCGGATCCGATGCCGCGCTTGGCCTCGATTGTCCGGATCTGTATGGCGCCATCTACAGGGTCGACATACCGCGAGGCCGCCAGCTCTATGTAGTCCGGCTGGCCCTGTTGGCCGGCGGCCAATACAAGTTGATTGTCTTTGATCCGGCTTCAAGGACGGTGTCGGCTGCAGCCGAAACGGTTTATTTCATTGAATGGAAGGACACCACGTCCGGTGGGTCGACCGAACTGCCCATAGTATCGTTCGTTGATCTCTACGGCGACGGCCAAAGCGAGATCGTCTTCGAGGAGCAGGAGCACGTGGGCAGCGACGTCGATTGGCTGACCTATCACTACTTTGCGATCGCTGACGATCTTTCATTGCGGCAGGTTTTGACCCGCCAGACCCGCAGCGTGGTTCGACTCCCGCCCATGACCAACCCGATCAGTGCCTACAATCGGCGGCTGACCGTTCTAGGCCACTACAGGTTACGCCTGGATACGTCTCTTTCGCCTTTCGACGAACCCAGTAAGGCGAAGCCGCTCGGATACGCCATTCTCGGGAGTGACGGTCCCGGTCTTCCGTTCAGGGTTCTCTCACGGCATCCCGTAAAACCGGACTATGCAGAAGTCCTCGTACGGGACGACGACAACTCGGAGGGGGCGGATGACGATCGCTTCCCGGCTCACGGCTGTGAAGACTGCTGAAAGGCCGAGCGCCTACTTCGACCCCAGCTCTCCCGCCATGTACCGGTCGAGCATGTGGTGGAAGAATGCCTGCCGGAATTCCTGGTCGGAGAGCTCGCCGCCGCGATAGCCGCGCGAGCGCCAGCCGAGCTGCTGGCCCTTCATCGTGTTGACGTCGCCGTCGAGCAGCACGCCCAGGCTCCGGATCGCTGCATATCGTCCCCAAATCCGGCCGATTTCGGTCGGTCACATGGGAAGTATCAGTGTAGTAATCCCTCAGCGCCCGATCGGGACTCTATCCCCGAGAAGGGCGCGGGTTTTGCAGTGCGGGGAGAAATCGCCGAACTGCGGGGGTGCCGGTCGGCGCCATCGAGGGGGGACAGCGATGTCGGGTGTCACCTACACGAGCAACGTCTATACCGGGATCATTCTCTCGGACCCGGCCACGCAGAACCCGGTGACGATCGCCTCCGGCGTGACGATCGCCAATACCGTCGCCGGTGGCGCCGCGGTGTACGGAACGGGCGCCGCCTGGTCGCTGACCAATGACGGCACGATCGACGGAACCGGCAATTACGGCGTGTGGCTCTACGAAGGCGGCTCGGTCGTCAACGCGGCCGGAGCATCGATCTCGGCCCTGTACAACGGGATCAACCTCGATAACGCGTATGGGACGGTGGATAATTCCGGCACGATCGCCAGCACTGCCATCAGCAGCGTGGGGGTGTTTCTCGAGTTCGGCGGCTCGGTCACCAATGCGGCCCACGGGACGATCCAGGGCGGGTTCGGCGGCCTCGAGCTCTATAAGGCCGGCGGGACCGTCACCAATTACGGGACGATCTCGGGCGGGATCGATTCGGTGCTGTTCGACGCGGCGGGCGGCGTGCTGGTGGTCGAGGCGGGCTCCGACCTGATCGGCACCGCGGTCGGCGACGGCGGCACGCTGGTGTTCGGCTCGGGCGGCGGCGCCGGGACGATCTCCGGCCTCGGCAGCGGGACGATCAGCGGTTCGACCAGCGGCACATTCAGCGGATTCGCCGCCTACGAGGTGGCGTCGGGCGCCAGTTGGACGCTCACGGGCTCGAACACCGTCGCGCAGGGTGACGCGCTGACCATCGACGGGGACCTGACGGTCACGGGCTCGCTCGTCAATTCCGGCGCGATCGCGGGCGTGGTGACGCTGAGCGGGGGTTACCTGCTGAACCGGGCGGGCGAGACGATCACGAATTCCGGCGTCGCCGTCGACGGCGCCGCGGGGACAGCCGACACGGTGGTCAATGACGGGGCGATCTCGGGAGCCGGCGCCTACGGCCTGTATCTGCAGGACGGCGGCGCGGTCACCAACGCCGCCTCCGCGTCGATCACCGGCGTCATGGTCGCGGGCGCAGCCGGGGACGTTGTCAATGGCGGCACGATCGACGGAACCGGCAATTACGGCGTGTGGCTCTACGAAGGCGGCTCGGTCACCAACGCGGCTGGAGCATCGATCTCGGGCCTGAACAATGGGATCAACCTCGATAACGCGTATGGGACGGTGGATAATTCCGGCACGATCGCCAGCACTGCCATCAGCAGCGTGGGGGTGTTTCTCGAGTTCGGCG
>DATGFU010000029.1:0-3606 GCA_035308865.1 Allostellaceae bacterium
TCGCGGCAGAGCACGCCCCTGGCGATCGACAGGATGGGCGTGATGCCCGAGCCCGCAGCGAAGCCGACATGGAGACGCGCCCGATGCGGCTCATGGCGGACCCCGAACCGGCCGGTCGGAGTCATCACATCGACCGCATCGCCCGCCGCGAGCGCCTCGTTCACCCAGGCAGAAAAGACGCCGCCCTCGACCCGCTTGACCGCGATCCTGAGCTCGCCATCCGCCGGCCCGGCGCAGATCGAGTAGGACCGCCGCAGTTCCTCGCCGTCGATCACCGATTTCAGGGTCAGGTATTGGCCCGGCTCGAACCGGTAGTCCGTCGCAAACTCTTGCGGCACCGCAAAGGCGATCGAGACCGCGTCGGCCGTCTCGCGCCTGAGATCGGCGATCGTCAGGCGGTGGAAGCGCGGTGCGGCGGCGGACACGGGCGCTCTCAGTGGCACTTGAACTGGTCGAACGGCTCGCGGCAGGCGTTGCAGCGCCACAGCGCCTTGCACGGCGTCGAGCCGAAGCGCGAAATCTCCGCCGTGTCGGCCGAGCCGCACTGCGGGCAGGTCGCGGGCTCGACGCCGAAGAGCGCGCCCCGCCCGGCGCCCTTGACCGGCGGCGCGATGCCGTAAGCGGCAAGCTTGCGTCGGCCCTCCTCGCTCATCCAGTCGGTCGTCCAGGCCGGCGCCAGCACCGTCCGCACCTTGGCGTCCGCGATGCCCTGGGCCTGCAGCGCCTGCCGGATGTCGGCGGCGATCACCGCCGTGGCGGGACAGCCGGAATAGGTCGGCGTGATCGCGACCTCGACGCGCCCGTCGGCGACCGTGACGTCGCGGACGACGCCGAGATCGGCCAGCGTCAGCACCGGGATCTCGGGATCGACCACGGCAGCGGCGGTGCGCCAGGCGAGATCGCGCAGCGCTTCGCTCACCACGTCGCTCCCGGATAGGTCCGCTGCAGGTGCTGCAGCTCGGTCAGGAGGTGCCCGAGATGCTCGCTGTGTCGGCCGGAGCGGCCGCCGTGCTGCATCCAGCCGTCCTGCGGCAGAACAAGGGTAGCGCGCTCGGCCAGCGTCGCGAGGGTCTGGTGCCAGCCCTGGCGCAGTCCTTTCGGGTTGACCGCGACGCCGAGCTCGATGAGCTCCCGTTCCGCCACATCCGCCTCGAACTGTTCGCCCGTATAGGGCCACAGGAGATCGAGCGCCGCCTGGGCCCGCGCATGGCTTTCCTCCGTCCCGTCGCCGAGCCGGATCAGCCATTCGGCGGCGTGGCGCAAATGGTAGGCGCTCTCCTTCTCCGACTTGGCGGCGACCGCGGCCAGCGTCGCGTCCGACGAGCCCGTCATCGCCCGCCAATAGGGATCGGCGAAGGCGGAGTAGAGCAGCTGCCGGACGATGGTCCTGGCGAAATCGCCGTTCGGCTGTTCGACCAGCAGCAGGTTGCGGTATTGCGGCGCGTCGCGGAGATAGGCGTAGCCATTCTCGTCGTTGCCCTCGCCCTCGCAGGACGCCGCGTACTCGTAGAGCGACCGCGCCTGGCCGATCAGGTCGAGCGCGATGTTGGACAGCGCCATGTCCTCTTCCAGCATCGGCGCGTGGCCGCACCACTCCGAGAGGCGATGGCCGAGGACCAGCGCGTCGTCCGCCCGCCGCAGCAGGTAGAGCACGAGCGGCGTCTCGCGCACCCGGATCGAGGTCGTGGCCATCACATGTGCCCGACTTCGTCCGGCACTTCGTAGAAGGTCGGATGCCGGTAGATCTTCGACGCGGTCGGCTCGAAGAGCATGGCCTTGTCCTGCGGATCGGACGCGGTGATCGCGTTCGACGGCACGACCCAGATCGATTGGCCCTCGCCGCGCCGCGTGAAGAGGTCACGCGCCGCCTGCAGCGCCAGCACCGCATCGGCCGCGTGCAGCGAGCCGACATGCCGGTGCGCGAGGCCATTGCGGCTGCGGATCAAGACTTCCCAGAGCGGGAAGGCGGGGGTGGTCATTTGAGACCCCTCTGCAAGCGAGCCCGACCGAGGCACCCCCACCCCGGCCCTCCCCCGCTTCGCGGGAGAGGGAGATGCAAAGCCCTCTCCCGCTCGCGGGGGAGGGTTGGGTGGGGGTCTATCCGCAGCCTCATCGCCTCACGCCGCCTTCGCCAGGCGCTGCTTCCCGGCATAGGCGAGCGCCGCCTCGCGGACCCAGGCGCCGTCGTCATGGGCCTTGCGCCGCGCCGCCAGGCGCTCGCAGTTGCACGGGCCGTCGCCGGCGATGACGCGGCGGAACTCGTCCCAGTCGATCGTGCCGAAGCGCCAGTGGTCGGCCGCCTCGTCGAAGGCAAGCTCGGGATCGGGGAAAGTCAGGCCGAGATAGTGCCCTTGCGGCACGGTCGCATCGACGAATTTCTGGCGCAGCGCATCGTTCGAGAACCGCTTGATCTTCCAGGCGGTCGAGGCGTCGCCGTGCTGGCTTGCCGAATCGGGCGGGCCGAACATCATCAGCGACGGCCACCACCAGCGATCCAGCGCGTCCTGCGCCATCGCCTTCTGCTCCGAGGTGCCGCGGCAGAGCGTCATCATGATCTCGTAGCCCTGACGCTGGTGGAAGGATTCCTCCTTGCACACCCGGATCATGGCGCGCGCGTAGGGCCCGTAGGAGCAGCGGCAGAGCGGGATCTGGTTCATGATCGCGGCGCCGTCGACCAGCCAGCCGATCGTCCCGATATCGGCCCAGGTGAGCGTCGGGTAGTTGAAGATCGACGAATACTTGGCCTTGCCGGTGAGGAGCTGGTCAACGAGCGCCTCCCGCGACGTGCCCAGCGTCTCGGCCGCGGCGTAGAGATAGAGCCCATGGCCGCACTCGTCCTGCACCTTGGCCAATAGCGCCGCCTTGCGGCGCAGCGAGGGAGCGCGGGTGATCCAGTTGCCCTCGGGCAGCATGCCGACGATCTCGGAATGGGCGTGCTGGGAGATCTGCCGCGTCAGCGTCTTGCGGTACGCCTCCGGCATCCAGTCATTGGGCTCGATGCGCTGCTCGGCGTCGATCCGCGCCTGGAAGCGCTGCGCCGCCTCGTCCTGCGCCTGTTCGGACGCATCGGATGCGTTCAGGGCCTGAGTGTACACGGCCGCGCCTCCCTGGCTTGGATAGGTCCGTATATGTGACAGATATCTCTGATAGTCAACGATCACTGTAACATATTATGAGTGGAACCGCCGGCGAAGCTCTGGACCAGGAGGCGGCAGCGCACCGATTTCGGTCCGCCCGGCCTCGTCGAGCCAGCGCTCCGACGCCGCGAGCAGCCGGTGGTAGAGCCGGCCGCACAACGCCCGCGCCTCGGTGCCGGGCCAGTCCGCAGGTAGGATCCGGGCGGGCAGGTTGGGATCGTGCAGCACGATTCGCCGGAACTCATGGATGAGCAGGGCACGGCCGACGAAGGAAGCGGTCTCCCCGTGATCGCCGGGTTCGGTCTCGAGCGGCGAGAAGGCCTCGACGAAGCGGTGATAGGACACGGCCATCCGGTCCAGCGCCCAGCTGCGCGCGGCGAGAATTCGGGCCGTAGCTTCGTCGGTCCGCGCGCTCAGGCGCAGCATCGATACCGAAGGAAGCCGTCCGCCCGTCGGGCTCAGCCAAAGC
>DATGFU010000030.1:0-3446 GCA_035308865.1 Allostellaceae bacterium
GGCCACCCGGTGCTCGTCAACGTCGCCACCCAGTACCATCTCTGGGACGTGCTATGGCCGGAGCTGGAGGCCAACTACACCTGGTACCCGGATGGGGCGAAGGAGGGGAAAAGCCAGGTGTTTCTGACGCCCGGCATCATCTTCGGCCGCTTTCCGATCGCCGGCCGGGCGAAGCTGATCTTCGGCGTCGGCTATCAGTTTGCGGTGTCGCCGCACACGCCATCCTACGACAACAACTGGATCCTGACCGTGCGGACCGCCTTCTAGGCGCGACACGCGGATGGCTCAGCAGCCAGGCGGGCACCGGTCGCCGTAGCCTTCGTACATGCAGCCGACACAGCGAATCGAGTTCGGGCTCTTCACCGGCCGATCCGGGCCGCCCGTGCTGGCGACCTGCGTCGGCGTGCATGACGCGAGCACAAGGGGCACCAGCAAAATCAAGAAGAGAAGAGGCATATCAGCCCTCCATAACAAATATCGCGTGGCCAGCGACCTCGTGGCGCACCGATACGTGTCAGAGACCGTAAACATCAATAGCACCCAGTCACGAATGTAGCGCGCCTAGGCGGACAGACTTGCATCATCACATGGAGCGGGTCACAATAATATTAAAAGAATATTTCAGCGATTCCGCGGGACTGCCTCGCTGCTTTCGAGCCGCCGGAAGCCGTCCCGGCGGCGGAGCGTGCGGTAGCGCTCGAGCACGAGCCGATCGCCCTGCGCCACCACCGACGCCGAACAGATCCAGAGACCATCGCTGACGTGGAAGCCCTGGCAGGCGGCCGGCGACGGCGGCGTAACCGGCTGCGGCCGGGGCGCTCTCTTGATGCGGCATGGTTGGCCGCCCACGGCGTCGACCGGCGCGTGCCCGACGATCTGCACGGGCCGGCGCGGAGCCTTCTCGACGGAGCGCACGTCGAGCTTGGGAGCCCGACGCCGCTCCGGGCGCTGACCGACCGGCAAGGGCTCGGCGCCGTCAGTCGCGACGGCGCCGAGCCTTACTGGACCGCCGTCGACGGTGCTGGCCGCCTACAGAGGCGGCTCCTTGCCGGCCTGCTCCCGGACGATGTACTCGGCATACCAGTCCGGCCAGTTGTCGTCATATTGGCCGGCCCGCTTCTCGTGCTCGCCATGCGCCACGGCTGCGCGCCGCACCGCGGCGGCGAGGTCGGCCGAAGAGCCGAATGCCGTGCCGCCTTCGACGCGGCCGGGCAGTTGCCGCCGACGCTCGCGCCGCCGTTGTCCGGCGCCCCGCTAGGACACCGCTCTTTGTCCCAGGGATCGTAGCTGTCGGTCTCGGCGGCCGAGCCGGTGATCGCCGTCACCGTCCCCTGGGCGTCGCCGTGGAAGTACCAGAGCTGCGCCGCCGCCGCGGTCGACGACCACACCTCGCCCGCGAGGCCGCCCGCCAGCATGATGTAGTCGTACCAGTCGACCCGCGCGGCGCCGCTCGGCCAGGTCTGCCGCTCGGCATAGACGCCGGGGCCGGTCAGGTAGACGACCATGTTCGCGTTCGGCCCCGTCTCCGCCTGCTGCACCTGGGCCAGCCCGTCGTCATAGGCGAAGGCGAGCGCCGACGTGGCGGCCATCCACGACCGCATGCCGCTCGTGCTGGAGAAGGACCAGCTCGCGCTCTGGCTCGGGGAGGTCAAGGGCGACCCGACGACGCTGCTCCGGACGCCGGCGGCGGGTATCCTGCAGACGCGACCGCGGCGGTGAAGCCGGCCTGGAGGCGCGCAATACACGGCCCGCCCTGGCCGATACACCTGCTTCGGGATGGGCTTCGGTGCGGTTGCCTATGCCTTTCGACGGCCCGGACGGCGGCCCAACGTGATGATCTCCGCGCCCCGATTGCCCTCTATCGGACGGGACATGGCGTCGGCCAAGGCCCCGCCGATCGCTTCGCTCGCCCGCCGGACCGGATCGTCCGACAAGTGCGCATACCGCGCCGTCGTCGTCGCCTGCTTGTGGCCCAACAAAGCGCCAATCAACGGCAGTCCGAGACCGCCGGCCGCACCGAAAGATGCGTAAGAATGCCGCAGATCATGCAGGCGCACACCTTCCAGCTTCGCAGCCTTCCGGATCCGAGACCAGACCTTGTCGATCCCCGTAAATGGCGCACCTTTCCGCGTGCCGGCTATGACGTAAGGATTGCCCTCAACCCGCGGCAACGCCTGCAGCACCACGGTCGCCGGGTGGTTGAGGTGGACGACCTTCGCGCCGGTCTTCGAGTCGGGGAGGCGCAGGCACTCTCGGCCGGGCTTGGCGTCCACGTACGGCCATTCGAGCTTGATGATCTCGCTTCGCCGGCTGCCCGTCAGCAATAGCAGCTTGATGGCGGCGGCCGGGAACGGGTTGCCGCTGGCTTCCACCTCAGCATTGCATGCCGCGGCCAGCCGCGCGATCTCCTGCTCGCTGAGGAAGCGCTCCATCTTCCGCACCGGCGGCTTCTTGATCCCACGCGCAGGGTTGTCGCTCCGAAGGCCCCGCTCAACAGCGAAGGCGAAGATCGTGCTCGCCAGCGTGACGCACTGCGCGGCCACCCCAGCCCCACCCCTCGCGATACTGCCGGGCGTGCGCTCGCCGTTCTTCGGCACGGGTGCCGCCGTCTTGCCGGATTTCACATCCCCCAGCAGCCGTTCAATGTCGGCGCGCGTCACGGTGTCGAGTCGCTTCTTGCCGAGCAGCGGCTTCAGGTGGTGCTCGATTCGGCCGCGGTCGGCCTTCAACGTCGAGGCCTTCTTATGCTCGACGCCTTCGGCCAGATAGAGGTCGCATAGCTCGCCGAACGTGATCAGTTTGCGCTCGACCGCCCGCCGATCGGCCGGGTCCTGACCATCCGCCACCAGCCCGGCCAGCCGCTTCGCCTCGGTCCGCGCGGTATCGGGCGTGTAGGGCGAGCCATGCTTGCCGATCACCATCCGGCGGCGGCGCGCGTTCCGGCCCCGCCCCACATGGTACTGGAACACATACACCTTCGTGCCGCCGGGCGTGACCTTCAGCCCGAAGCCTCGCAGTTCGTTGTCCCAGATGAATGCGTCGCGATCCTCGGCCGGCGCGGCGCCGTCCACGACGCGCTTGATGATCTTGACCGCCATGATGACCTCCGATCCGTCTGATGGGGAATAACCCCGCAGTAACCCCGCTGACGCGGGTCCATGACGTGGATTGTCGGATCATGTCGCCAGACAGTCAAGCTAATCATTGATAAATGGGGGTTACTGTACGATCACGTCGGCTCTTGGCGGGGCGGGTTGTAGGACTCTGACTCCGTCAATCTAGGTTCGAATCCTAATCCCCCAGCCACCCACCCCCGCCCAACTTTGCGCGTGGCCTATTTGACTTTCGGATTTGCCGAGCGGCTTCACTTCGGTCATAGCCACGAAGAGAGGGCGCAGGTTGGCGTTTCGGCCTGCGTCTGGCCAGGTGATCGCTAGCCGCAGCGT
>DATGFU010000031.1:0-7285 GCA_035308865.1 Allostellaceae bacterium
CCAAGGGTAACGTCATGTCGTGGCACGTCCAATACCGGAGAGACGCGATTGACCATCTTGTGAGGCTCCGGAGCCCGCAGGCGGCCATCGCAGCCGCGTGCCGCTTGATCGATGGCGGCTGCGATGTTTACGGCATCGGCACGGGGCCGCTGACCGACTCCATCGACCGAGACCAGATCGCGAAGATCTATGCCCAATGGGCGATGGCGAGGCCAGTGAACGATTAACGAGATCCATAGGTTAGCCCGCTTTGTACAATGACGGTTATCACACTCCCTCGCGAGTCGATGAACCCTAAGCGGGGTTCCGGCAGCGGCCGTTGATTTGCATCAACGCCGACGCCGGGGCTGGCGCGGCGCCCATTGGGCAGCATCGCCGCTCTTCAGTCGCCGAAGCTGATGCCGAGCGCCCGGGCCGTTGCGACGAGCGGGCCATCGGGGTCCAAGCCCGCGTGGGTCGGAGGAACCGTGCTCAGAGGCAGGTCAACCACGTGCTCGCCTGTCCATGCGACCATGCAGTCGCGCCGGCCGGCCGCGACGAGATCGACCACAGCGGTCCCCAGCGCCGAGGTGATGATCCGGTCGGTTGCGACGGGCGAGCCGCCGCGCTGGAGATGGCCGAGCACCATGGCGCGGCTGTCGCTGTTCTCGTCGAAGGCTTCGACGTGGTTGGGCAGTGTCTTGTAAGAGCCGCGATGCCGCTCGTCCTTGGTCGAATGGGCCAGCAGGTCACGGTGAAGCTGGCGGATGTGGTTATCGGTCAGCGAGATCGCGTCAGAGGCGCTGAAGACCGTCTCCAACACCTCGGCATAGCCGGCGACCTCCTGCTCGTCGCGTGTGGTGAACGAGCCGACGCGGATATTGGCCAGCAGATTCTCGACGTCCCGGTCGCTGAGCTGGGCGCCCTCGATCCGGGTCGAGGAGCCGATGCTCTCGATGGTGGCGACACGGCGCAGGCCGGATAGGCGCTCGGGTGCGATCCGGCCGATCGCCCGCCAAGCCCCCTTGAACTCATCGATTTCGGCGATCAGCGACAGAATTTCGGGCGTTATGCAGAGCGTCGCGGTGTTCAGCGCCATGCCGTTCCGCCATCCGTTTGCACCCAATTAACATGAGTGGGCTATAGGGCGCAGCGAGGCCGAGAGAGCTGGCAGCGGGGCGCACATTGCACTCACCCCGTTGCTTCTTCTTATGAAAGCCGTCGTTCAAACCCTTCGTGCATATTGTCGGAAAACGCCGCACATTGCGGACTCGCCTCGTAACTCATTGAAAAGCCGCGACCGTGACCAGCCGCCGCCAGCGGTTGCAGTTTCAGGCAAGCCCGACGCCATGCAAATCGAGCTGCCCGATCGATCCGTCCGAGTACCGGGCACGCACTCGGTCCAGGCGCGACATTGCCGCAGATCGCCACAGACGCCTGCCGGGAGGCAACCGGGCTCGCGTTTTCAGACTGTTCCTGGATCATCGGTGTCGCCATGCTGCTCGCCGTCCCGACGGTGTTCTCCAGGTGCAGGCCGCGCTGAGCGAAGGAGCGTCCGATGGCGAAGGCGAGGCCCAAGGATTATGCCGCCAAGCGCAAATTCACCCGGACGGCGGAGCCGGCAGCCCCGGCCGAGGCGAGGCCGGTTGCGGCACCTGCCGGCGGCATCACGGTGACGGGCGTGACCATCACCAACCCGGACAAGCCGCTATGGCCCGATGGCGGGGACGGCCATCCGGTGACCAAGCTCGACCTCGCCCGCTATTTCGAAGCGGTCGGCTCCTGGCTGCTGCCGCACATCCAGGGCCGTCCGTGCTCCATCGTGCGTGCGCCCGATGGCATCGACGGCGAGCACTTCTTCCAGCGCCATGCGATGGGGGGCCAGTCGAACCTGCTGGAGCTGACGACCGTCCCGGGCGACCGCAAGCCCTATCTCCGCTTCGATCGGGTGGAGGGCCTGGCGGCGGCGGCGCAGATCGCGGCGATCGAGCTTCATCCCTGGAATTGCCGGCCGGGCGCGCCCGAGCGGCCGGGGCGGCTGGTCTTCGATCTCGATCCGGGGCCGGACGTGCCGTTCGACCGGGTGATCGAGGCGGCCCTCGAGATGCGCCAGCGGATCGAGGCGCTGGGGCTGGTTGCCCTCTGCAAGACCACGGGCGGGAAGGGGCTCCACGTGGTGACGCCGATCGCCGCAGCGCGCATCGATTGGCCGGCGGCCAAGGCCTTCGCCCGCGAGCTCTGCGTCCGCATGGCGGCCGACCGTCCCGACCGTTACCTGACGACAATGGCGAAGGCGCAGCGGGCCGGCCGCATCTTCCTCGACTATCTGCGCAACGACCGGATGTCGACCGCCGTGGCGCCGCTGTCGCCGCGGGCTCGGGCCGGCGCCACGGTGTCGATGCCGGTCGTATGGGCCGACGTCGCCCCCGGCCTCGATCCGAAGCGCTTCACCATCCGGACGGCGGCAAACCTGCTCGGCGATGCCTGGCGCGATTATGCCGAGGCCGAGCGGCCGCTGCAGCCGGCGATCAAGCGCCTGGCCAAGACGAGCTGACGGAACCCGGTTCCGCGGGCGGGCGTTGCCCGGCGAGAAGCCAACACAACGGAGCCGTCCCATGAACACGACACGCAATCGCCTGCTGGCCGGGCTCGACCTCTTCATCGGTCTCGGCATCGACGAATGGCGACGCGTGCGGTGGCCGGTGGCGCGGCTGATCACATGCAGCGCGATGCGCTCGGCCGCCGAGGTCGCAGCGTAAAGCGCTACCGGGCAGCCCGGCCCGGCGATCGTCAGCGTGCCCTTCCAGTTCGCGCGCGGCGCCATACCCGGCCAAGCCGTCCGCCGCCACAGTAGTTGCGATGGCAGCAGCCTCGAAGCGGTCGACAGCAGGGTGCCGCCGCGAAGAAGCTGAAATAGGGTGGCGGCTCAACCTGGGCGGCGCTCATCCCAATCGGGCCAGCGCATTGCGAGCAATCTCGGCAGCGTTGCAATCGGCATCGAGCCGGAGCCAGTCCGATGGCGGTGTGATCGATCGCAGTTGATTCTCGAGGACCTCTGCGGTCGCGTCCGAGGCGTCGTTCCGCCGCCGGGCCAGTCGGTCGCGCAGGATGGACGGCGGAGCATCGAGCCAGAGGCCGAAGAACGGCACGCGCACGCTGCTCGCCGCTGTCGCAACCCGCGACCGTTCCTGTGCCTGACCGTGAACGGCATCGACGACGACGCTCTGTCCCGCCCGCAGGCACAGGAGCGCCTCTTCGATCACGGCTGCATAGGTCTCGGCGTGGGTGGCCTCGGTGTAGGCAGCCGGCGGCAGAGGCGTTTCCGGGGCCACGCCTGCCAGCCGCTTGCGGATCATGTCCGACCGGATCACGCGGGCGCCGGGCGCTCGTCCCAATGGCGGGGCGAGTTCCCGGGCGACGGTCGACTTGCCGCTGCCGCTCGGCCCGCCGACGGCGATCAAACGAGGCGCCACGGGGTCGAGCAGACGCTCCGCCAAATCGAGATAGGTCCGCGCCTCGGAGACGATATCCGGATCGCCGGCTTGCTGTCGGGCGGCGGTTGCCCTGACCTGTGCGCGGATGGCGGCCCGCAGGGCGAGGAAGAGCGGCAGCGCGCCGATCCCGTCCGCTTCCGGGCGGCGGTCGAGGTAACGGTTGAAGATCAGATTGCCGGTTCGGCGCAAGCTGCGACGTTCGAGATCCATCAGCAGGAAGGCGAGGTCGTACAGCACGTCGATGCAGGAGATCGCCTCGTCGAACTCGATCGCGTCGAACAGGGCAGGCTGATCGTCGACCAGGCAAATGTTCTGAAGGTGCAGGTCGCCATGGCAGGCCCGCACCTTGCCCGCATGGCGACGACGATCGAGGAGCGCCCGGGTCGCTACGAATGCGGCCGCGGCCCGCTCGATCCAGCGCTCGATCGAGGGGACATCGAAGACCGTGTCGGCGGCGAGGCGCAGATTCTCGGCCGTGAGATCGAGCGCAAGTCGAATCCCGTCCGCGCCGCCTCGGTCGCAGCGAATCGCCGCCGCCTCGTGAAAGGCGACGATGCGATCGGCGAGAGCCAGCGCCAGCGGCACGTCGAGCGCGCCGCGGTCGGCCACCCGGTCGAGCTGCGCCTCGGACGCAAACCGGCGCATGACGACCACCCAATCCAGGGGCTGCCCGGCGCCGCCAAGCGCAAGCGTGCCGTCAGGTCGCCGTGCAATGGGTTCGACGCCGAGATAGAGCGCCGGCGAGACCGCCCGGTTGATCCGGTATTCGGCCGCGCAGGCGGCATGCCGCCGTTCCGGGGTGGAGTAGTCGAGATAGGAATAGCGGACCGCCTTCTTCAGCTTGTAGGCGCGGTCGCCGGCAAGGAAGACGAGCGAGGCGTGCGTCTCGATGGTCTCGACCGGCTCCCGCCCCCCAAAAGTCTCGGGGCGGGACAGGAAATCAATGACCTCGGCTTGCTCGATCGCTTCCACGACGCCTCCGCCGGACTGCTTCCTACGCCGCGGCGGCCTGCCTTTCCAGCAGCAGGAGCGCCGACGCGGTGTTGGAGATCGGAATGTGGTAATTCCGGTGCCGTTCATTGACCGGTCCCGACAGCGCTCCCCGCATCGCCAGCCACATCAGCAGCTCGATCCCCTGGGTTCCCGCCAGTTTCACCAGCTCGGGAATGGAATAGCGGGTCAGCGCCTCCGGATCGGACACCAGCTTCTCGAGGAAGAGAAGGTCGAACTCCTTGTTGATGAAGCCGGCCCGCTCCCCGTCGAGTTGGTGCGACAAGCCGCCGGTCGCGATTACGAGGACCCGCTGGTCGCTCGGATAGGCGGCGATCGCCCGGCCGATCGCCTCGCCGAGACGCAGGCAGCGTTGGGGGGACGGCAGGGGGTGCTGCACGGTGTTGATGCAGACGGGAACGGTTCGGACCGGCCAATCGCCTCCGGGCCACAGCAGCGCCATGGGGATGGCGAAGGCGTGATCGACCAGCATCTCCTGGCAGGTCGTGATGTCGAACTCGTCGGCGACGAGATGCTCGATCAGGTGCCAGGAGAAGTCCGGATCGCCTGGGAACGGGCGGAACACGGGGAGCCCCCAGCCCTCGTCCGCGTTGCGGTACTCCGGCGCCGCGCCGACGGCGAAGGTCGGCATCTTGTCGAGAAAGAAGTTGAGGCCATGGTCGTTGTAGATGACGACGGCAATGTCGGGCCGCGCGATCGCCAGCCAGTCGTGAACCGCCGCAAAACCGTCGAAGAACGGCTTCCAATATGGATCCTGCTGCCGAGCTTTGGCGATCGCGCCGCCGATCGCGGGGACATGCGAGGTCGCGACCCCGCCGATGATTTCCGCCATGGTCTACCGTCCCGCGGCGACGAGCTTGGCCTTGAAGGCGTCGACGCTCATGCCGGTCTGCTGGGCGCCTATGTCCTGGACGTCGAGACCGAACGCCCCCGCCATCTTGGCGAGATAGTAGACATTGCCCCCGGCGGCGATGAGGTCGAGCACGTTGCGGCGGCGGACGGCCTCACTTTGGCGGTCGTCCAGCCCGAACCTGGCGCAGTAGCCGCCCTCGTCGCGCAAGAACGCGGCGCGATTCTCCGCGCTGTTGAGCGAGTAGCAGAGCTTGTTGAGCGCATAGCCCCGGCGGGCCTGTGCGCCGTCGAAGAGCGTTGTGCCGGGAATCTCGTGAGCTACCGGGGTCATCGCAGGGCCATCCTGGGTTTCTGATGCGTCGAGGCTAAGACCCAGATTCCGGCAGCGGCAATCCGGACGCATTGACTTGCCTCAATCTGGCCGCACTCAAGCTGCCAGCCGAACCCAGGCGAGACCGAGAAGGAGGACGGCGTTCGTCGCCATCACCGCCGGCCCGGCAATGCCCGCGAACCGACGCCAGCGAATCATGACTCCGTGGCCGACGACCCCGATCGCCGCCAGCATGGGCACCGTCCCGAGCCCGAAGGCGAGCATCCCGAACGCGCCGGAGGCTGGCCCGGCGGCGCCGGCCGACGCCGCCAGGGCGGCATAGAGAAACCCGCAAGGCAGGAATCCGAGCAGCAAGCCGAGCACGAAATGGTTCGTCCGGGCGGCGCCAAGCCGGCCGATTTGCCCGGCAAGCATGCGGCCAACCCAGCCGGCGGAGGGCTTGGCGGGCCCACGCCCGGCGTGCGACCAGGCCTGCCAGAGAAAGACGCCGGCCGCGAATGCCAGGAGTGCGGCCGAGACCTGATGGAACCACGTCAGGTGCGACAGGCCGGCGCCGAAGGCCGCCATCGCAGCCCCCAGCGCTGCATAAACGCTCAATCGACCGAGATGGTAGGGCAGAAGAATGCCGCTGCGGAGACGCGCCAGCTCGCACATGCGCGCCGGCGGGACTGTCCCGAGACGCGCAGCCGTCTGGGCGAGGACGAGCGGTCCGCACATCGGCCCGCAATGCACGGCGCTGCCGGCCAGCCCGGCAAAGAACAGCGCGGCGACAAGCCCGAAGCTCCCGTAGGCGGCGGAGCTGCCGGCGTGACCGCTGCACAGCGCGACGAACGCGTCGAGATCCATCGGGACCCTCCCACACGAGTTCCCTATGCGACCGCCCGGCCGCCGCTCTTGATCGAAATCAATGTTGCCGCCGCGAGCGGCCCCTAGCCTGCGCGCGTCGCTGTCGGGGAACGGCCCGCAGGCAGGAGGTGACCATGGACATCCATCCCGGCGAACTCGTCATCGGAGCAATGATGGCGGCATTTGCCGTCATCGGGCTGTTTCTCGCCGGCCGCGGCTTGGATCTCGAGATGCACGTGTTCGGCTTGTCGCTGACGGTGTTCTCGATCGCCTTCGTGTTCGGCCAGATCCGCCGGCATTTCAACGCGCTCGATTCGGCGCGCGCGCCGGCCGGGACACCCCCCGCCGGAAGCCGCCATGACTGACATCGCGGCCGACGGCTTCGTGCCGCCCGATGTGGTCCGCCAGCCGGCTGCGACGGTCGAAGCCTACAACGAGGCGGTTGTTCGCAAGGCGGTCGTGGCGACGGTCTTCTGGGGCATCGTCGCCTTTAGCGTCGGCGTCTATCTCGCGCTCGAGCTGTGCTTCCCCGCGCTCAATTTCGGGCTCGAATTCCTGAACTTCGGGCGGCTGCGGCCGGTCCACACCTCGGCGGCGATCTTCGCCTTCGGCGGCAGCGCCCTTATCGCCAGCGCGTTTCACGTCGTTCAGCGGACGTGCCGCGCCCGCCTCTTCGGCGGCGACGCGCTCGCCGATTTCGTGTTCTGGGGCTACCAGTTCTTCATCGTCATGGCGGCGCTCAGCTACGTGATGGGCTTCTCCAAGAGCCGCG
>DATGFU010000032.1:0-2790 GCA_035308865.1 Allostellaceae bacterium
CGACAGGTGGACCATGCCGCCGGGCCCCTTCAGCTGCAGCTGGCGCCAGCCCTGGAGGTCGTGACGGCGCGCCTCGAGATAATGACCGTAGAGCGCGGCCGCGGTGCTCGGATGGGCGTGGAGCACGTCCACGGTCTCTCCCGGGTCGTGGCGCAGGTCGTACAGCCACCAGGGTCCGCTCTCGCCGACGAACAGGGACCACGCCGGCGTCCGCAGCTTCTCCAGCGCCCCCGCCATGTACACCCAGGGCCGGCCTTCGCGGCCGCCGGCGATCAGCGGCATCAGGCTCCTGCCCTCGACCTCCGGGTTCGGGGGAATGCCGAGGACGTCGAGGATGGTCGGCATGACCTCGAGCGTCGACACCAGCTCGGAGATCCTGCGGCCGCCGTACGCGCCGTGCGGGAACCGGATGATCAGGGGCACCCGGGCGATCTCCTCGAAGTTCTCGTCATGCAAGAACTTGCCGTGCTCCGCGAACTCCTCGCCATGGTCGGCGGTCAGCACGATCAGCGTCCTGTCCCACAGGCCGAGAGCTTTCAGCTCCTCGAACAGGAAGCCGAGCTCGGCGTCGACATAGGCGATGCCGCCGTCGTAGAGACCCTTCATGTACTCGATCTCGTCGTGGCTGAAGGCTTGGCCGGCGGTGAGGTGGCCGGTCGCGATGCCGCGGTTCACGGCCACCAGCAGCTCGCTGGCGCAGGTGCCGTTCCGGCAGCCGTCGAAGCCGACGTTCAGCCCGGCGGTGAAGCGATCGTTGAAGGGCTTGCCATGATCGTAAGGCAGCCGGTCGGCGCCCGAGTGCACGTCGTAGGTGTGCAGGAAGAGGAAGAACTTGCCGCCGGCATGGGGCACCAGCCACTCGTTGAGCAGCGGCAGCTCGAGCTTGAAGTCGCCGCCCTGGTCGTAGAAGTAGTCGAAGCCCTGGCCGAGCCCGAACTTGGAGTGCACGAAGCCGCCGCCGGTGTAGCCGCGAGTGTGATAGCCGGCGGCGCGGAGCTGCTCGGCCAGAGTGACCCGCTCGGTCGCGAGCGCCTTCCCGTTGTCGGCCCAGACGCCGTGGACGAGGGGCGGCAGCGAGGTGAACATCGAGGTATGGACCGGCAGCGTCCCGCCCCCGGTGTTGATGTTCTGCTCGAAGAGCACCGCCTGGCGCGCGAAGCGATCGATGTTCGGGCTGGTCTCGCGGCCATAGCCATACGCATGCAGGTGATCCGCGCGCAGGGTGTCGATCGAGATCAGCAGCACGTTGCAGTCGGAGCATCGGTAAGCGGGGGTTGTCTCGGCATTCGCTACAGGTTGCGTGTCGCGACAGCCGGCCGGCACGAGAGCCAGCAGGGCCATCGCGACGACGCCGATCGCACACATCGGTGCAGGCATGACGACGCTCGCTCGGCCTGGAGACAGAGGCACGCCATCACGGCTCGTCATCAGCGATCCCCGCAATCGAATTGAAGATCTCCGCCGGGCCGGAAGCGGCGGCTGCCTGCGCGCCCGGAACTTCCGGCGATCATTTCCGTAGGCAACACTAGAGACGCGCGTCTCTTGCGCGCGGTTACACCAATGTGCCGATGCGCCGCCTCGGCGCCGCGTGACGGCCGGCCGCGGGGCGATCCGGAGATGAATCATGCTCGTGATCGATTCGGTTGACAAGCTTTATCCGGGAGGCGTCAAGGCGCTATGCGGATTCAGCATCGATCAAGGCCCGGGCATCCTCGGGCTGCTGGGTCCGAACGGCGCCGGCAAGTCGACGTTGATGCGCATCCTCGCCACCGTGACCCGGCCGACCGCGGGGCGGGTGCTGTGGCAGGGCCAGGACGTGGTGCGCGAGCCGCAGGAGCTGCGCCGGGCGCTCGGCTACCTGCCGCAGGACTTCGGCGTCTATCCCAACCTGAGCGCCCGCGAGTTCCTCGCCTACCTGGCGGCGGTCAAGGGTCTTGCCGGGCGCCGCGCCCGCACCCGCGTCGACGAGCTGCTCGAGCTGGTGAACCTCACCGCGGCCGGGCGCCGGCCGCTCGGCAGCTTCTCCGGCGGCATGCGGCAGCGGGTCGGCATCGCCCAGGCGCTGCTCGACGACCCGCGGCTGCTGATCGTCGACGAACCCACGGCCGGCCTCGATCCCGAGGAGCGGGTGCGCTTCCGCGGCCTGCTCTCCGACCTGGCGGGCGAGCGCGTCGTTATCCTGTCGACGCATATCGTCAGCGACGTCGAAGCCGTGGCCACCGAGATCGCGATCATCGACCGGGGCCGGCTCGTCGCCCATGGCGCGCCCGAGGCGCTGCTGCGCACGGTCGAGGGACGCGTCCGGGAGCGGACGGTGGCCAGCTCCGAGCTGGCCGCGGCGCGCCAGCGCCTGGTGATCAGCGGCACGGCGAGGCGCGGCACGGACCTGGTGCTGCGGGTCGTCGGCGAGCCGGCGCCGGCGCACTCCGGCGCCGCCGGCCCTGCCGGCAGCCTCGCGGCCGGCGAGCCTCGCGGTGCCGGCGCCGCGCTGCCGCCTTCGCTCGAGGACGCCTACCTGTACGCGATCGCGATGGCGCGGCAGGACCGGAGGGCGGCATGAGGCGGGCAGCAGCGTCCTTCAACCTGCGCCAGATCCGGGCCATCGCCCGCGCCGACCTGCTGGAGCGGCTGCGCCGCTTCAGCTACCTGGCGACGCTGGCGGGGACGCTGTACTTCGCCTACCTGGTCCACGCCGGCAACGTCCGGCTCAGCATCCACGGGCAGCGCGGCGTCTTCAACTCGGCCTGGATCGGCACGCTCATGGCGCTCAGCGTCGGCAGCCTGCTGTCG
>DATGFU010000033.1:0-4089 GCA_035308865.1 Allostellaceae bacterium
GATTTCTTCGTTCTGCAAAAGCCTCGCTTGCGGGGGAGGGTTGGGTGGGGGTGCCGCCACAGTCACCGCGCCGGCCGGGTGTGCTGGGTCATGAAGCGCTGCGTGCCGTGTTTGCGGCCGGTGCGCCTACCCTCACCGCCCGCAAGCCCGGTGCCGGCGGGCTGCCAGTCGGGGACGAGGTGGCGCCGGCCGGGGCCGATGAGATCCGCCCGGCCCATGCGCTTCAAGGCCTCGCGCAGGATCGGCCAGTTCTCCGGGTCGTGGTAGCGCAGGAAGGCCTTGTGCAGCCGGCGCTGCTTGAGGCCGCGGGCGGAGAACACGGTCTCGCCGCCGCGCCGGCGGATCGGCTTCAGCGGGTTCTGCTCGGTGTGGAACATCGTGGCCGCGAGCGACATCGGCCCGGGCAGGAAGGTCTGCACCTGGTCGGCGCGGAAGCCGTGGCGCTTCAGCCAGAGCGCCAGGTTCATCATGTCCTCGTCGGTCGTGCCGGGATGGGCGGCGATGAAGTAGGGGATGAGGAAATATTTCTTCCCGGCCTCCTTCGCATATTTGTCGAAGAGCGCCTTGAACTTGTCGTAGGCGCCCATGCCCGGCTTCATCATCTTGGAGAGCGGCCCCTCCTCGGTATGCTCGGGCGCGATCTTGAGGTACCCGCCGACATGGTGGGTCACCAGCTCCTTGACGTATTCCGGGCTCTTCACCGCGAGGTCGTAGCGCAGGCCCGAGGCGATATGGATCTTGCGCACGCCCGGCACGGCGCGGGCCTTGCGGTAGAGCTGCACCAGCGGCCCGTGGTCGGTGTCGAGGTTCTTGCAGATGTCGGGGAAGACGCAGGACGGTCGCCGGCACACGCTCTCCGTCTCGCGGTCCTTGCAGGCGATCCGCCACATGTTCGCGGTCGGGCCGCCCATGTCGGAGACGATTCCGGTGAAGCCCTCGGTCTTGTCACGGATCTGCTCGATCTCGCGGAGGATCGAGTCCTCCGACCGGCTCTGGATGATGCGGCCCTCGTGCTCGGTGATCGAGCAGAAGGAGCAGCCGCCGAAGCAGCCGCGCATGATGTTGACCGAGAAGCGGATCATCTCCCAGGCGGGGATCTTGGCCCCGCTATAGGCCGGATGCGGCGCCCGCGCATAGGGCAGCTCGTAGACGGTGTCGAGCTCCTCGGTCGAGAGCGGGATCGGCGGCGGCGCGATGAACACCTCGCGGTCGCCGTGCCGCTGGACCAGCGCCTTGGCGTTCCCGGGATTGCTCTCCTGGTGAAGAATGCGCGAGGCATGGGCGTAGAGGATCTTGTCGCCCGAGACCTGCTCGAAGGACGGCAGCCGCAGCACGTCGGCCTTGGCCGCCCCCTCGCCCAGTTTCTCGTCGACCAGATCCGGCATCGCCACGGTGAGCCCGTCGGGCACGCGGTCGATCAGCACGGCGGTGCCGCGGATTCCACGCATCGCCTTCAGCGCCTCGCCCTTGGCGGCGCGGTGGGCAATCTCGACGACCGCGCGCTCGGCGTTGCCGTAGGCGAGGAGATCGGCCTTGGCGTCGACCAATACGGAGCGGCGGACCTTCTCGCTCCAATGGTCGTACTGGGCGATCCGGCGCAGCGAGGCCTCGATGCCGCCGATCAGGATCTGGCTGTCACGGAAGGCCTCGCGACAGCGCTGGCTGTAGACGATCGTGGCACGGTCGGGCCGCCTGCCCATTGCGCCGTCCGGCGTATAGGCGTCGTTGTGCCGGAGCCGCCGGTCGGAGGTGTAGTGGTTGACCAGGGAATCCATGTTCCCGGAAGTCACGCCGAAGAACAGGTTCGGCCTGCCGAGCGCCGCGAAGGCCTCCGCCGAGGTCCAGTCCGGCTGGGCGATGATGCCGACGCGGAAGCCTTGCGCCTCCAACGTGCGCCCGATCACCGCCATGCCGAAGCTCGGATGGTCGACATAGGCGTCGCCGGTGACCAGGACGATGTCGCAGCTGTCCCAGCCGAGCTCGTCCATCTCCCCCCGGCTCATCGGCAGGAACGGCGCCGGGCCGAACCGGTGCGCCCAGTACGGGCGGTAGGAGAAGATGTCCTTCGCGGCCTCCATGGCGGCGGCGTTCTATCACGGAAGACGCATCCGCAGATGACGCAGATTTGCGCAGATGGCTCGCCGGGTCGTAGGGGGAAGAGCGCGGCGCATTCCGCCGCGAGCGCCATAGCGAGCTGGATTGACCAACTTGACCAACTAACCGCCCTGCGTTATTTGGTCAATCTGGTCAAATTCGGAGCGCCCGATGGCCGACACCGTCAGCCTTTACGATGCCAAGACCCATCTGTCGCAACTCGTCGATCGCGCGGCCGCGGGCGAGGAGATCGTGATCAGCAAGCACGGCGTTCCGCTCGCCCGGTTGGTGCCGCTGCCGTTCAAGGGCGCGCACCGGGTGCCGGCCGGCGCGCTCGGTCAGGTGACCATCCAGCCGGATTTCGACGCGCCGCTCCCGCCGGAGATCGACGACGCCTTCGCGGGCCGCACCTAGCTTGGATCTCCTCCTCGACACGCACGCCTTCCTCTGGTGGGACAGCGCGTCGACCGAACTCGGCGCGGCTGCCGCCGCCGCGATCGCCGATCCGGGAAACCGGGTCTTCGTCAGCGCCGCCTGCGTCTGGGAGATCGCGATCAAGCGGCGGCTCGGCCGCCTCGCCTTCGCCGGATCCGCGGCGGCGGCGATCGAGGCCAACGGCTTCACCTCGCTGCCGATCGGCGCGAGCGACGGCGAGCGGGTCGAGACGCTGCCGCCCATCCACCAGGATCCGTTCGACCGGATCATGATCGCCCAGTGCCTCGAGCACGGGCTCGTTCTCGTCACGGCCGACGACCGGATCGGACAGTATGGATTGCCGCTGATCCGCGCCCGGTGACAGTCGGCGTTCCCCTCGCTGCCGCATCGGCCCACGGGCGAGGCCGAACCTTTCAAATCTGTAACTTGCGTGCCGGGGCCGGGCGGTACCCAAGATGCCCTCACGCGTGCTGGGCGCCCGGGATACGCTATAAAAGGTTGATGATGGGGCACCTAACACATCAGCTGGAACAGAAGGCCCGAGTCCCGCGCTCCAGCGGCGTGCGGCACAGCGGTCGTCACGACCGCCGCCGGTTCCCCCCACAACCAGCCGAATGGAGATACCGATGAAGCCCATGCGCATCATGCTCGCCCTGGCCGCCGCCTCGGCTCTGGCCGTCCCGGCGCTGGCCGCCGATGACGAGGCGCCGAAATACGAGAACGGCCCAGTCTGGAACTTTACCGAGGTCAAGACGGTCGACGGCCATTTCGACGATTACATGCATTGGGTGGCGACTGACTGGAAGGCACAGGAAGAGGCGCTGAAGAAAGCGGGCCGGATCCTCGACTACAAGGTCTACCTCGTGTCCGACCCGCGGAAGGACGAGCCGGACCTCATCCTCGCCGACGAGTTCAAGAACTTCGCCGAGTTCGACCGCTCGGTCGCCGACCAGTTCGCCTTCGGCAAGCAGCTCTTCGGATCGGTCACCAAGGCCAACAAGGAGCAGGCCGATCGGTCGTCCATCCGGACGATCCAGGGCAACGTAACCATGCGCGAGCTTGAACTGAAATAAGCGACGGATCGCCGGCGGCCGCCCCCGGGCTCCGGCGCGACGGGCGGCCGGCTACCTCGTAGTGACGATGACAGAAGGAAAGGGGGCGGGTCCCTTTTCTCTCACGTTACCCCCTCTCCCGCGCAACTGGGGAGGGATGGGGCGGGGGTTGTGAAAGCGGAGGATCGCTGCCGGAGGCAATTTCCGGCTCGACGGGCCGGATGGCCGGTTCGGGAGCGGGCGGAGAGCCGGCGGCGGGGCCGTCGTCCGTCTCTTCCGCGTCGTCGTCCTCCGCCTCGTTCTCCCCGTCCCACACGCGCCAGGGCCGTTCGAGGCCGAGGTCGCGGCAGATCCGGGCGACGATCTCGCCGGCGGGGCGGGTGAGCAGCATGGCGTCGATGTCGTCGTCGTCGAGGCGTTCGAGGAGATCGGCGGCGAGGTCCTCGACCTCGTTTGCCTCCGCCTCGCGCTGGATCGCCTTGGCGACCCTGGCGCGGACCTTGGCCCT
>DATGFU010000034.1:0-4127 GCA_035308865.1 Allostellaceae bacterium
CTCCTGGCCTCGGTCCTCGTGCCGGCGGCGGCGCTGGCCGACACCGATGCGAGCCCGGCGCCGGCCACGCAGGTGGCGCAGGCATCTCCGATCAGCACGACCCCCGGCGGCATCGAGGAGATCGTGGTCACCTCGCAGAAGATCGAGGAGCCGCTCAGCAAGGTGCCGGTCAGCGTCACGGCGATTTCGGCGGACTTGCTCGACGCGCAGCATATCGAGACCCCCGACGACCTCGCCAAGGTGGCGCCCGGTCTCGTCTTCCAGACGGCCGCGGGCTCGGGCCAGCAGCGCAACAACCAGATCCTGATCCGCGGCATCGCGTCGGGCAACGGCGTGCCCACGGTCGGCGTCTATCTCGACGATTCGCCGATCACCATCCGCACGATCGCGACCGGCGGCACGAACAATTTCTATCCCGACTTCTTCGATCTCGACCGCATCGAAGTGCTGCGCGGCCCGCAGGGCACGCTGTTCGGCGTCGGGTCGGAGGGCGGCACGGTCCGCTTCATCACCAACCAGCCAAGCCTCGACACCTATTCGGGCAATGCCAAGCTGGACATCGGCTTCACCGACGGCGGCGACCCCAGCTACGAGGCCGGCGCCGCCGTCGGCGGCCCGATCGTCGACGGCAAGGTCGGCTTCCGCGGCAGCGTCTACTACCGCCAGGAGGGCGGCTATATCGACCGAACGAACATCTACACGAACGATGTCATCCAACCGAACATCAACCAGAGCATCACCTATTCGGGCCGCTTCGCGCTCGAGCTGGCGCCGATCGACGACCTGACCATCACGCCCTCGATCTTCATTCAGCGCGAGATCAGCGACGGCGTGAACAGGTACTATCCGGCGACCACGTTCACCACGCCGACCGGCCAGGTGCTGAACTTCACCGGCGGGGATTGGCGGCCCAACCCCGACAACCTGCGCGACGAGTTCGGCGTCGCGGGCCTGAACATCAAATACGACGGCTTCGACTGGTTCCGCATTTTCTCCAACACCACGCTCAGCTACCGGCAGCAGAAGGAGACGGACGACATTCCGTGGACCACGCTGTTCGGTCTGACCACGCCGTTCGTCCCGGGAGCCCCCAACTACAGCGACACCTCGCCCGACCAGAACTGGGAACACACGGTCAGCGAGGAGCTGCGCTTCACCTCCAACAACGGTGCCGACAGCCCGTGGTTCTGGCAGGCCGGGCTCTATTACCAGCGGACCAACCAGTCCTCGACCCAGTACGTCTTCAGCAACACCTTCGCCGAGCTGGCCAACGCGCTGCCGTTCATCTTCCCGCCGAACTTCGCGTCGCTGATCGGCTTCCGGCAGGGGGTCGACTACGACGTCTACGTGCATCAGGTGGTGACGGACCAGCAGGAGGCCGCGTTCGGCGAACTCCACTACAAGGTGCTTCCGGACGTTACCCTCCGCGCCGGCCTCCGCTACGAGTATGACTCCGCCGAGTTCGGCACGCAGCAGGGCGGCCCCATCGGCGCCGGTTCCGGCCCCGGCCTCCAGACCCCGTACCCGCTGGTTCTACAGGGCGAAGCCGACCATCCGGTGATCCCGAAATTCGGCATCGACTGGCAGATCACCGACGACAACATGGTCTATTTCACGGCCGGCAAGGGGGCCCGGACGGGCGGTCCCAACACCGTGCCGGCGCTCGTGTCGCCGGTCTGCACCGCCAACCTCGAGGCGCTCGGTCTGTCCGAAATCCCGCAGACCTTCAAGCCGGACAGCGTGTGGAGCTACGAAATCGGCGCCAAGAACCGGTTCCTCAACAACCACCTGCAGATCGACGGCAGCGCCTTCCTCATCGACTGGCAGAACATTCAGCAGGCCGTCTCCATCGGTTGCCCGACCGCGTTCTACGCCAATCTCGGCTCGGCGACGATCAAGGGCTTCGATCTGTCGATCGTCGCCCTGCCCTTCGAAGGGCTGACGCTGTCGGCCAATGTCGGCTATGTCGATGCAACGTCCGACGACACGATCGCCGCGGGAACGCTCGAGATCGTCCACTCGGGCGATCCGCTGCCCGGCGTCCAGCCCTGGACGGTCCAGGTCTCGGGCGAGTACGACCGGCCGATCAACGACGACCTGGTCGGCTATTTCCGCGCCGACCTCCAGTGGCTCGATGCCCAGCCCAAGGGCGATCCGCTGGTCGTCGGCTGGGACCCTGAGCTGCAGACCAACGGCACATACGGACCCAACCCATCCTACGCCATCCTCAACCTGCGCGCGGGTGTGCGGCTCGACGACGCCGACCTGTCGATCTACATGCTGAACGCGACCAACAACAACCCGCACCTCGAATACGGCCGCGACCAGCCGCTGACCACGTCCTACTTCAAATACGACATGATCCGCCCGCTGACGGTCGGCTTCACCGCGACCTACCGGTTCACGGCGCAGCCCTCGCCGGCGGCCGAGCCGGCGGTGGCGGCGCCCCCGCCGCCGACGCCGGCCCCGCCGCCGGCTCCCGCGGTCGAGGCGAAGCGGTCCTTCCAGGTGTTCTTCGACTTCGACAAGTCGAACATCACCCAGGCCGCGGCGAGCGTGATCCAGGCGGCCGCCGATGCGGTCAAGGCCGGTCATGTGGTTCAGATCACCGTGACGGGTCATACCGACACGGTGGGGACTGCCGCCTACAACCAGGGTCTCTCCGAGCGGCGTGCCGCGTCGGTGAAGGCGCAGCTGGTGACCGACGGCGTCGCCGCCGGCGAGATCACGACGATCGGTGTCGGCAAGAACGGGCTTCTGGTCCCGACCGCCGACGGCGTGCGGGAACCTCAGAACCGGCGGGCGGAGATCGTGCTGCAGTAAGAGAACCGCCCGCGGAAGTAGCCCTCTCCCGCTCGCGGGGGAGGGTTGGGTGGGGGTATCGCCGCAGTCGCGATGCTGCGTGCGGAAGCCCGACGGGCAGCGGGCCCCTGAGTGTGCACCCCCACCCCGACCCTTCCCCGCGAGTGCGCACGGCTGTCCGGGGAATCGAAATCGGTTGCAGGCGCCGCTTCGGAGACTCTCTTTTGTCGTCATGGCCGGCTCCAGAGCCGGCCATCCACGTGGCTCCGCGACACGGAACGACGTGGATACGCGGGTCAAGCCCGCGCATGACGACATCAAAAGACGCACAAGCCTCGCCCGAGACTCGTTCTCGTGGCGACAATACTTTCCCCGGACAGCCGTGCCGCAAGCGGGAGAGGGAGCAGAGATTACGCCGCCGCCTTCAGCCGCGGCAGCACCGCGGTCGCGAAGAGCTCCAGGCTCTTCCAACCGATCTCCGGATCGAGCCCCGCCATCAGCGGCTGGAACACCAGCGAGGAGTGCTTCGCCGCCTGTTCCGCGGCCAGCACGACGCATTCGTCGGGCGTCACCACGCGGTATTTCCCGGAACGCCGGATCGCATCCCAGTCGATCAGTCCGGCATAGGTGGAGTTGGTGCTGCCGGCCTCCGCCGCCCAGCGGCGATAGGTCTCGGCGACATGCAGGATATGCGGCTTGAGCTCGGCCCAGCCGACCTCCGGATCCTCGCACACATGGACGGCGATCGGGCCGGACACGCCGAGCTTGCGGCCCGGCTCGCGGCCGAGCTTGCGGCACTCCTCGTCGTAGACCCCCCAGAGCGCGTCATGCATCGGCGCGAATCCGAGGCCGAACCGCGCCGCGCGCCGCGCCGCGGCCTCGACGCCGCCGGCGACGAAAAGCGGTGGATGCGGACGCTGCAGCGGCAGGGGCCGCACGAAGACCTCCCGCTTGTGGAACTCGAAGCGCTCGCCCTTGAGCGCGCGCAGTACCACATCGAGCCCTTCATCGAGCCGCCGGCCACGCTCGGCGAAGGGCACGCCGAAACGGCGGAACTCGGCCGGCACGTAGCCGGCGCCGAACACGACCTCGAGGCGGCCGCCGCTCGCATGGTCGAGGACGGCAATCTGCTCGGCCACCTCGACCGGGTCATGGAAGGGCAGAATGATGGCGCTCAGCAGGATCCCGATGCGCTTGGTCCGCCCGGCCATGGCCGCGCCCATCACGAAGGGCGACGGCAGGTAGCCTTCCTCCGAACCGTGATGTTCGCCCAGCAGGATGCGGTCGATGCCGATGCGGTCGGCGTATTCCGCCATTTCGAGCGC
>DATGFU010000035.1:0-1597 GCA_035308865.1 Allostellaceae bacterium
CACGAGCGCCGCCATGCCCTCGCGCTCGGCCAGGGCCACCAGCTCCTTTCGCGGTCCGATCTCCTCGGGCCGCACCGGATGGACGCCGGTATCGAGCACGGCCAAGCGGTCCACCCGCTCGGGCGCGAGCCGCATGATCTCGAGCGCCACCCGCCCGCCCATGGAATGGCCGGCCACGGCGAAGCGCGGCGGCGCGATCTCCAGCGCTGTCCGGGCCATGGTCTCGAACGAGTCCTGTCCCCAGAAATGCGGGACGATGATTTCCGCGGTGGCGGCGAGGGCTTCGATCTGCGGTTCCCAGACGGTGCGGTCGCAGAGCAGCCCGGGCAGCAGCAGAAGCGTCGGCCGTGTCACTGCGCCGTCGCCCCGCCCCGCAGCTCCTCGCGCACGATCCGAGCCCCCTCCACCATTGCCCGCATCTTGCCGAACGCAACCTCACGGGGAAGGTATTTCAGCCCGCAATCGGGGGCGATCACGAGCCGTTCTGCCGGCACATGCGGCAGCGCGCGGCGGATTCGTGCCGCGACCGTCTCGGGAGATTCCACCTGGGGGTCGGACAGGTCGAGCACGCCGAGGATGATCTTCTTGCTCGGCAGGCGCTCCAGCACGCTGCAATCGAGGCCGGACTGCGCCGTCTCGATCGAGATCTGGCCGACCGGTGCGTCCTCCAGCTCCGGCAGGAAGGAATAGCCGGACGGGCGCTGGTGGATGATGGCCGCGTAGCCGAAGCAGATGTGGATCGCGGTCGGCCCGGTCACGCCGTCGAGGGCGCGCGTCAGCGCCTGCACGCCCCATTGCTTCGCCTTCTCGGGTCGGGCCTGCATGTAAGGCTCGTCGAGCTGCACGAGGTCGGCACCGGCGCGGAAGAGATCCTCGATCTCCTCGCGGACGGCATCGGCATAGGCGAGCGTGACCGCCACCTCGTCGTGGTAGAAATCGTCCTGCGCCTGCTGCGCCATCGTAAACGGGCCGGGCACCGTCATCTTGATCGGCCGGTCGGTGTTGCGGCGGAGGAACTCGACATCGCGCACCTGCACCGGATGGCGGCGCCGGATCGGCCCGACCACCCGCGGCACCGGATTGGGATGGCCGCTGCGGTCGAGCGCCGTGCCGGGATTGTCGATGTCGACGCCGTCGAGCGCGGTCGCGAAATGATTGGAGTAGCTCTCCCGCCGCATCTCGCCGTCGGTGACGATGTCGATCCCGGCCCGTTCCTGATCGCGGATCGCCAGCAGGGTCGCATCGTCCTGCGCCTCGGCGAGGAAGTCCGGATCGATGCGCCATAGCTGGCGCGCCCGCACGCGCGGCGGGAACCGTTTCGCCAGGGCCGGGCGGTCGATGAGCCAATCCGGCTGCGGATAGCTTCCGACCAGCATCGTCGGCAGCAGCGTCTCCATCGGCGGGCCTCCCTCAGTGTCCGAAGAGTTCGGCGCTGGCGATGCGCGCGCCTTCGGCGAGCGCGCGCAGCTTTTCCCAGCAGATCAGCGGGTGGACGGGACCGAACCCCGCGAAGGTGCCGAAGCCGCAGTCGCTGCCGGCGATCACTCGCTCCGGCCCGACCAGCCCGGCGAAACGGAGGATCCGCTGCGCCACCAGC
>DATGFU010000036.1:0-1640 GCA_035308865.1 Allostellaceae bacterium
GATGCCGTAGTTGCGGAAGCCGGTGATGATGACCGCCGCCTGCGGGCTGGTCGCGGCGCACTCGGGCGTCGCCACCGAGGCCTTGAGCCGGTAGATCTCGCCCGCCGGTCCGGTCATCGAGCAGCTTGTCGGCGGCGTCGCCTGGTAGATTTCCGATTCCGTGGGGATCGTCCCGCTGCTCGTCATGCAGCTCCCGACCCCGGCGGTCTCGGTCGCCGGCCAGACCCAGTAGTTCAGCATGTGGTTCAGCGTGAACCTGACCGGGTGCCGCACCGTGCCCTTCGGGGCCGCCGGGGTGCCGGTGCCGATCACCTCGTCGGCGTTCACCAGCAGCGGCGCCACCGGCAGCCCGGCCGCATCCGACGTGCCCATGCCTTGCGGCGTCAGGGCGTCGGTGCTCACGTTCCGCCACCGCGCGTTGGACGAATCCGTCCATTTTTGGCCTTCGTAGATGCCTTGCCACATCTCGAAGAGTGCCGGCGGCCGCCCACCGCCGGCCGCGCGATAGATCAGGACGTGCCGGTCGCCCGTCGAATGGCTGGTGCCTTCCACCGGCGCGTTCGCCGGGATCGGACCGGAGGTGAAATA
This sequence comes from Allostellaceae bacterium, assembly GCA_035308865.1. Taxonomy (GTDB): domain Bacteria; phylum Pseudomonadota; class Alphaproteobacteria; order ATCC43930; family CGMCC-115725; genus DATGFU01. The sequence goes on from DATGFU010000036.1 coordinate 589, forward strand.
GGATTGGTAGACCGTCGTCGTCACCGGGAAGACCGCGCGGTCGTACGGCACCCACAAGGACGGAATCCCATTGGGAAACGGACTGCCCGAGGTGTTGCCGAAGAACGGCTTCACCGTCGCCGACAGGTAGCCGGAAAAGATCGCCGCCGCCGGTGAAGTATCGACCGGCAGCGCAGTCGTCTCGGCATCCACCCGGTGGTGAAAGATCGAGTCGGACGGGAAGATCTTGGCCAGGAACCTGTTCGCGCCCTTGATGGCGAAGGCGATCTGCCGGGTGGCCTGCGCATCGGCGCTGTCGGTCACGACGATGAGCGGAAGGTAGGTGCCCTGTCCGCCGATCCGTGTCCCATGGATATGCCCGGTCGTGGCATTGAGCGTCAGTCCTTCGGGGAGTGGCGGGTAGTTATCCGTTCCGTCGACCGAGAAGCTGTAGGGCGGCGTCCCGCCCGTCGCCCTGATCCTGCAGCCGGCATAGAGCTCGGTCTGCTTGCCGCCCGGGCATGTCGTCGTGGTGATCTGGAGCGTCGTCGCCGCATCCTGGGCGGAGGCGTCGCGCGCGTTCCAAGCCACCGTCAGGGCAAGACAGAGGAGAAGCGTTCTGACCATGCAAAGGTTCTCCCACACCGTGAAAAGTCCCTTGCCCGCAACCTCGGTGTCGACGGTACGTCGCGACAGCATTCCGCTTCGTTAAGGTTCCTCCGGCGGCTTGTAGAGGGCGTAGGTTCTTCCATTCCAGTAGAGCGCCATGTCGATCCCCGCTTCCGTACCCACGAGGATGGCGTCGTTGTGCAGGCGCGGCTCGTGGCGGCGGAGCTCGACGAAGTCCTTCGAGCCGCGCGCCGCGGTGCGGACCGGCGGCTCGTCCGAGTTCCAGATCGGCGTGTCGAAGAAATCGCCGTCCTCTCCTAAGGAGCCGGTCAACAGGAAGAGCGCGCCGTTGCCGTGCACGATGGCGAGCGCCCGCGGCGTCCCGCGGTTCCCGAGTTTCTTGTTGCCGAAGAGCGTACCGATGACCGTCACCTCATGCGGCAGCGCCGCGCCCGCGGTCGCCG
>DATGFU010000037.1:0-14800 GCA_035308865.1 Allostellaceae bacterium
CGGAACATCTCTCCCCCTATTCGTAGCGGAGCGCCGCGACCGGCCGGGCGCGAGCGACCTGGATGGCGTGAAAGGCGGTGGTGGCGACGGCGATCGCCAGCGCGCCCAGCCCCGCCTCGAGGAACAGGCTCGGTTCGAGCGCGATGCGATAGGCGAACCCGTCGAGCCAGCGGTGCATGAGCCATCCGGCAATCGGCCAGGCGATGAGGTTGGCCACGAGCACGGGCCGGGTGAACTGCCAGACCAGCAGCCGCACCACGTCGGCGGTCGAGGCGCCGAGCGCCTTGCGGATGCCGATCTCCTTGGTCCGCCGTTCCGCCGTGAAGGCGGACAGCCCGAAGAGGCCCAGGCAGCCGATGGTCATGGCCACGCCGGCGAACCAGGCGAAGATCGTTCCTTCGCGCGTGACCGATCGGTAGAGGCGCTCGATCCGCTCGTCGACGAAGGACCGCTCGATCGGCCGCGCCGGCACGAGTTCGCGCCAGATCTCGTCGATCTGTGCAAGCGTCTCGGGAATGCGGGCGCCATCGAGCTTGACGCTCAGCACCTGGTCCCAGTCGGGCGCAGCGAGGAAAGCTGTCGGCGGCACGCGCTCCTCGACGGTGCGTAGCTGCATGTCGGGCATCACGCCGACGATCTCGCGGACCTGGCCGGGTTTGCTCGCATCTTCGTCGACATAGAGGAAATGGTGGCCGATCGCCGCCTCGGGCGACGCGAACCCCATCATCCGGACGGCCGCCTCGTTGATGATCGCGGTGCCGCTGCCCGTCTTGGGCAGAACGGGTGCCGCATCGTCGTGACGCGCCTCTTCGAAGCTGCGGCCGGCCAGCGGCCGCATGCCGTAGACCTCGAAGAAGTTCCAATCCACCGGAACCCGATTGAGCGTCGCCAGCGACCGGTTCGGCGTATCGATCCCGAGCATGCCCTCGGTGTCGGTATTGGGCGATGCCATGATCATCCAGGATCCTGTCACCGCCCGGACGCCCGGCAGCGCGCCGATCCGCGTCTCGAGCGTGCGCACGAGCGAGGCGTCGGGCAGCACCATCTGCTCCTTCATGACCTGCGGCATCGCGTCGAGATCGATCGCCAGGATCTTGTCCGTGTCGAAGCGAAGCGAATCGGTCGTCGCGAACTTGGTCTGGCGGTAGATCGCCGCCGTCGAGATGAGCAGCCCGATCGAGACCGCAAACTGCAGGACGACAAGCGTCTGGCGGAGCCGGCCGGAGCCAGGCGTCCCGCCGCCCCGGCTCTTCAGCGTCTCGGCCGGCCGGAAGCTGGACTGGATGATGGCCGGGTAGATCCCCGCCGCAAGACCGACCAGCAGCGCTGCCCCGACCGTCGTCGCGAGCAGGGCCGGGTCGCGCCAGTAGGCGAAGCCGATCGAGCGGTCGAGGAAACCATTGAAGCGCGGCAGGATCAGCTCGACCAGCGCGACGGCGAAGACGAGGGCCAGGAGCGCATAGCCCACCGACTCGCCCATGAACTGCCAGACCAGCTGGCGCCGCGTGGCGCCCAGCGCTTTCCTCACGCCCACTTCCAGCGCGCGGCGGGTCGATCGCGCCGTGACCAGGTTCACGAAGTTGATCCCGGCGACGAGCAGGGTCAGCCCGCCGGTCGCGGCGACCGCCCACAACGTGACGAGCACCGGGTCGTCCTCGTTCGTGTCGGGATTGGCCGGCCAGAGATGCAGGTCCAGCAGCGGGCGCAGCCAAATCCTGAACGTGACGAAGGGCTGGCGCGGATCGGGCGGGTAGCGGTGGGCAACGAAGGAATCGAAGCGGCTGGCGAAGCCCGCCGGGTCGGTGCCGGGCTTCAGCCTGACCAGGGTCTCGACCTCCGTATCGAGGTCGCCTTGCGGCGGCCGCTTCTGGGCGTCGAGCTTCGCCAGCCGGCTCCAGGTGCTGTTGCCGGAGACGATGAGGTCCAGGCGGTAGTTGCTCGGCGCATAGGATGCCAGCACGCCGGTGACCGTCGCCGGATGGGCGCGATCGAACTCCAGCGTCTCGCCGATGCAGTCGAGCCGCCCGAAATACTTGAGTGCCATCGCCTGGGACAGCACGACCGAATCCGGCTTGGCGAGGGCCGTCCTTGCGTCGCCCAGGACGAGCGGGAAGGGGACGGTGTCGAGGAACGACGGATCCGCCGTCGTCGCCCGCTCGCTCGCCTCGACATTGCCGGCCCGGACCCCGACGGACTGATAGGCGGTGCGCGCGATGGAAGCGAATTCGGGAAAGTCGAGGGCGAACTCGCCTTCCATGGCGGTCGTCGTCGAGGTCAGGGTCTCGAGCGGGCGATCGGGTTCCCGCAGGGTCAGCTGCACGCGGTAGATGTCGGCGACGCCGGGGATCGTCCGGTCGAAGCCCAGCTCGTCGCGCACGAAGAGCCCGATCAGGATGGCCGCGGCAAATCCCAAGGACAGCCCGGCGACGTTGAGCCCGGCATGGAGCCTGTCGCGGAGCGCGGCACGGAAGGCGGCGGCGGCGAGGTTGGCGAACATCGGGCCGGACTCCTACTCGTAGCGCAGCGCCGCGACCGGCCGGGCGCGGGCGACCTGGAACGCATGGAAGGCGGTGGTGCCCATCGCGATTGCCACTGCCCCGGTTCCGGCGGCGAGGAACAGGCCGGGCTCCAGGGCGATCCGATAGGCGTAACCCTCCAGCCAGCGATGCATGAGCCAGCCGGCGACCGGCCAGGCGATGGCGTTGGCCACGAGCACGGGCCGGGTGAACTGCCAGACCAGCAGCCGCACCACGTCGGCGGTCGAGGCGCCGAGCGCCTTGCGGATGCCGATCTCCTTGGTCCGCCGCTCGGCCGTGAAGGCGGAGAGGCCGAAAAGGCCGAGGCAGGCGATCGTCGCCGCGACCAGCGCGAAGGCGCCGAAGATCGCGGTCTCGCGCCGCACGTCGCGATACATCTCCTCGATCCGCGCATCGAGGAAGCGGCGCTGGATCGGCCGGGCCGGCACCAGTTGCTGCCAGAGCCGGTCGATCTTCGTCAGCGTCTCCGGCATGTGCCTGCCGTCCAGCTTGACGCTCAGCACCTGATCCCAATAGGGCGCCGCCAGATAGGCGGTCGGCGGCACCGCGGTCCGGGCGGTGTTCAGCTGCATGTCGGGGACCACGCCGACGATCTCGCGGATCTGGCCCGGCTGCCCGCCCTCGTCGGTCCGCAGCGTGTGGCCGAGCGCCGCCGCCGGCGTGGTGAAGCCGAGGAGCCGCGCCGCCGTCTCGTTGATGATGGTGGTGCCGCTCCCGGTCATGGCGCGCGGCGGCAGGAAGTCATCGGCATGGGCCTGGTCGAAGTCGCGGCCGGCAACCGGGCGCAGCCCGTAGAGCTTGAAGAAGTTGAAATCGATCGGGACGATATTGACCGACAGCTTGGCCGCCGGCCGGTCGTCCAGCGTCAAGGTCGAGGTCGAGGTGTGGGGGGTGTTGGGCACCGAATCGGAACCCGTCACGCCGCGCACGCCGGGGAGCGAGGCCAGGCTCGTCTTCAAGGCCTCGACGAGGGCCGGATCGTGCTGCACGTCGTCCTGCGCGGTCTGGACGCGCGGCACGGCGCCAAGCTCGATGGTCAGGATCTGGTCGATGTCGAAGGTGAGGCTCTGGCGCGTCGCGAAGTCGGTCTGCCGCCAGATGATCCCGGTCGCGATCAGCAGGCCGATCGAGACGGCGAACTGCAGCACGACCAGGAGCTGCCGGAGCCGCCCGGATCCGGGCAGGCCGGCGCCGCCGCCCTTCAGCGTCTCGGCCGGCCGGAAGCTTGCCTGGACAAGCGCCGGGTAGAGCCCCGCTGCCAGGCCGACGATGAGGGCGATGCCCAGCATCGCCGGCGCCAGCAGCGGGTCCCGCCAGTAATCGAAGCCGATGGTCCGGCCGATGAAGGCGTCGAACCCGGGCAGCGCCAGCTCGACCGCGGCGATCGCCAGGACCAGCGAGATCATCGCGAAGGCCACCGCCTCGCCCATGAACTGCAGGACCAGCTGGCGATGGGTGGCCCCCACCGCCTTGCGCACGCCGACCTCGACAGCGCGCCGGACGGCCCGCGCGGTCACGAGGTTGACGAAGTTGATGCCGGCCACGACCAGAATCAGAGTGCCGGTCAGCGAGAGCGCGATCAGCGTCGTGAGCTTGGTGTCGTGGGGCGGCGTATCCGGATTGCTCTCGTGGAGATGCAGCTCGGTGATCGGCCGCAGCCACAGGCGGAATGCGGCCCGGGTCTCGCCCGGCGGCATCGGGTAGTGGCTCGGCACGAAACGGTCGAGGCGGTCACGCAGCGCAGCCGGATCGGTGCCGGGCCGGAGCCGCAGATAAGTCGCGACATTGTCATGCGTCGAGCCCGGCGGCGGCCTCGGCTCGGCGTCGTCTTCGGTCAAGGCGCTGTAGCTGCTGTTGCCCGACAGGAGTGCGTCGATCGTCTCGTTGGAGCCGAACGGCGGCTCGGCCAGCACGGCGTCGACGGTCACCGTGTGCTGCCGGTCGATCTCCATCGTCTGGCCGATGCAGTCGATCGTGCCGAAATACTTGAGCGCCAGCGCCTTCGAGAGCGCGAGGGAATCCGGGCGGGCGAGCGCGGTCGCCGGATCGCCGCGCAGCAGCGGATATCCCAGCACCTGGAAGAACGAGGGATCGGCCGCCACCAGACGCTCGTTTGCCTCGACCTCGCCATGCCGCAGCCCGGCCTGCTGGGCGGCGAGGCGCGCGATCGCCACCGTCTCGGGGAAATCGGTCTCGAATTCCGCCGCCACGGTGCTGGGCGTCGAATCATAGGATTCGGGGGCCCGCCCGTCCTGGCTGAAGGTCGGCTGGAGCGTGTAGACGTGCTGATGGTCCGGCAGGAACGTGTCGAAGCTCAGTTCGTCGCGCACGAACAGCCCGATCAGGATCGTGGCGGCGAAGCCCAGCGACAATCCCAGCACGTTGAGGATGGCATGGAGCCGGTCGCGGCAGGCGGCGCGCCAGGCGGCAGTGGCAAGGTTGCCGAGCATCCGGACCGTCCTATTCGTAGCGCAGTGCGGCGACCGGGCGGGCGCGGGCGACCTTGACCGTGTGAAGCGCGGTCGTGCCGAGCGCCACGGCGAGGGCCGTGGCGCCGGCCATGACGAAGAGTCCCGGCGTGATGTCGATCCGATAGGCGAAGCCGTCGAGCCAGCGGCGCGCCATCCACCAAGCCGCCGGCCAGGCGATCAGATTGGCGACGAGCACCGGCCGTGTGACCTGCCAGACGAGCAGCCGGAGCACGTCGAGCGTGGAGGCGCCGAGCGCCTTGCGGATCCCGATCTCCTTGGTCCGACGCTCGGCCGCGAAGGCGCTGAGGCCGAACACGCCGAGCCCGCCGATCGCGACCGCGACCAGCGAGAACCCGGCGAAGATGCGGCCCTGGCGGATGATATCGCGATATTCGTGCTCGATCCGCGCGTCGAAGAAGCTGCGCTGGATCGGCCGGCTCGGGACGAGGTCGTGCCAGGCGGCATCGATACGGGAGAGAGTCTCAGCGAGATCGGCGCCGGTCAGGCGGACGCTGACGGTCTCGAAGTCGCTGGGGGAGTCGGTGAAGATCGACGGTGGAATGGTCTCGCGGATCGAGGTCATCGGGAAATCCGGCACGACGCCGACGATTTCGCGCGGCTGGTAGCTGCCGTCGGCGAGCCGGTAGAGAACGGTCTGGCCGAGCGCGTCGGCATTCGAGGCGAAGCCCAGCCGGCGCACGGCACTTTCGTTCAGGATCGCCACGCCCGTCTTGGTGGCGTCGTACTCCACCCGGTCGGCCGAGCGGTCGGTCGCGAAGGGCCGGCCGGCCAGGATCGGAATGCCGAACATCGCGAAGAAGCTCGGGTCCGCCATCTCCTCGTTGAAGAAGATCTGGCCGGTGCTGGCGTGGTCGGGCCGCTTGATCTCGGTGGTCGAGGTATCGGAGGTGCCCGGCGCGTTGTCGGAGGCAGAGGCGAGCTCGACCCCCGGCAGCCCGGCGATCCGGTCGCGAAGCGTCTCCAGCGGAGCGCCCATCCGCGGCGCCGAGATCACCACGACGGGATGCATGCCGGCGACCAGGCTCTGCGCCGCCGCGAAATTGGTCTGGCGATAGACGATCGCGGTCGTGATGAGCAGCGCGATCGAGAAGGCGAACTGCACGGCCACCAGCAGGTTGCGCAGCCGGCCCGAGCCCGGCGACAGCACGCCGCGCCCGCTCAGAACCTCGACCGGCCGGAAGCCGGAGAGGATCAGCGCCGGGTAGATTCCGGCCGCCAAGCCGACCCCGGCCGTGATCGCGACCAGTGTCGCGGCGACAACCGGGTCGCCCAGATAGTCGAATTGGATGGTGCGGTCGAGGAAGGCGTCGAAGCGCGACAGGACCAGCTCGACCGTCGCCACCGCCAGCATCATCGCCGCGATGGCATAGGCGAGCGCTTCCGCCATGAACTGCACCAGCAGCTGGCGACGCGTGGCGCCGACCGCCTTGCGGATGCCGACCTCGAGCGCGCGCTTGGTCGCGCGGGCGGTCGCCATGTTGACGAAGTTGATCCCGGTCGCGGCGAGGAGCAGCAGCCCGGTCACGGCGAGCCCGACCAGCGTCGCGGGGTTGGGCGCCCCGCCGGCGATGGTCGTGGTGTCGAGATGGATCCCGCCGAGCGGCCGCAGGGTCAGCCGCAGATGGTTCGGCCCGTCGGTCAGGTCCGGCCGGTGGCGGCGGGCGAAATCCTCGAGCCGCGACTCGATCGACGCGGCCGAGGCGCCCGGTGCCAGGCGGAGGAAGGTGAAGGTGTCGCCCCAATTGTCGCCGGGAGGGGGCTGCTTGCCGGTGTCGAGCTGCATCAGCCGGCCGAACGGCGCCAGACCGGACAGGAAGAAATCGCGGCCGGCGAGCGTCGTCTCCGACGGCAGGTCCCGCAGCACCGCGCCGACGCGGACGACATGGGCGCGGTCGAGCTCCAGCGTCTGTCCGATGCAGTCGTCGGTGCCGAAGTATTTCAGCGCCATGCGCCGGGTGATCACGATCCCGTCCGGCGTGCGGAGCGTGGCGCCGGGATCGCCCGCCTCCGTCGGCAGCGGCAGCACCGTGAAGAAATCTGGATCGGCGGCGTAGACGCGCTCCTCGGCCTCGACCTCGCCGTGGCGCACACCGGTCTCCGCGACCGCGATGCGGGCAATGCTCCCGATCTCCGGAAAATCGAGCTTGAGATGGGCAGCCCAATCGTGCTCGGCCGGGCCGAAGGTCGTCGCGGCGGTGGCGGTCTGGGCTGTCGTCTGCACCCGGTAGACGTCCTGCCAGCCGGGCAGGAACCGCTCGTAGCTGTATTCGTCGCGCAGATAGAGCCCGATCAGGACCGCCGCCGCGAAGCCCAGCGCCAGCCCCAGCACGTTGAGCCCGGCATGCAGCCGGTCGCGGCAGACCGTGCGCCATGTCGTGACGGCGAGGTGGGCGAACATTGTCTAGGCGCGCTTGGGCTGAGGGGGCCGGCGTGACCCCTCCCCCCAACCCCCTCCCGCGAGGGGAGGGGGAGAATTCTCGCTGGGGCCTTCCCCCTCCCCTCGCGGGAGGGGGTTGGGGGGAGGGGCGTTCATGATCCTGTGCATGTTGATGCCCACCTAGCGCCGCCCGTCGATCCGGCCGTCGAGAAGGGCCACGACCCGGTCCGCGCGCGCCGCGTGGGCCGGCGAATGGGTCGCCATCACCACGGTAATTCCGGTGGCGGCAAGCTCCGCCAGCACCGCCATCACCTGCGCGCCCGCATCCTGGTCGAGATTGCCGGTGGGTTCGTCGGCGAGCACCAGCGTCGGCCGCCCGACCAGGGCCCGCGCGATGGCCACCCGCTGCTGCTGGCCGCCCGAGAGCTGCGCCGGCCGGTGCCGAGCCAACCCGGCGAGGCCGAGCCGTTCGAGCATCGTCCCGACCTGAACGACGCGCTCGGCTGCCGGGACGCCGCGGTAGATCAGCGGCGTCTCGACGTTCTCGGCGACAGTCAGCTCGTCGATGAGGTTGAAGCTCTGGAAGACGAAGCCGATCCGCTCGCGGCGCAGCCTGGTCAGCTCCTTCTCGCGCAATCCGGCGGCCTCGGCGCCGAAGAAGCGGAAGCGGCCCTCGGTCGGACTGTCGAGCAATCCCAGGATGTTGAGCAGCGTGGACTTGCCGCAGCCGGACGGGCCGGTCAGCGCCACGAACTCGCCCGGCCGGATCTCCAGCGAGACGTTGTCGAGCGCCAGTTTCGGCACGGCGCCGGGATAGATCCGCGACACGCCGTCGAGCCGGAGCACGCCGTCGAGCGCCGGCGCGGGCCGCGGCCGGCGGGCGAAGAGCGTGGCGACGTTGGTCTGGAAGAGCGCGCTCATTTCGGTCACGCGGCCAGCAGCGTCGCGGCCACGATCTGGCCGTCGAGCAGGTTGAGGGTGCGGGCGGCATAGGCGGCGTGGGCGTGGCTGTGCGTCACCATCACCACCGTCGTGCCGGCCTGGGCGATCTCGGTCAGCATGTCCATGACCGCCTCGCCGTTGGCGGTGTCGAGATTGCCGGTCGGCTCGTCGGCCAGGATCAGCCGCGGCTCGGCGACGAGCGCGCGGGCGACGGCCACGCGCTGCTGCTGGCCGCCCGAGAGCTGCTGCGGCAGGTGGCGGGCGCGATGCGGCAGTCCGACCTTCTCCAGCGCGGCCGCGACCCGGCGCTTGCGGTCGCCGCGGGCGACGCTGCGATAGAGCAGCGCCACCTCGACATTCTCCTCGACCGTCAGCTCGTCGATCAGGTTGAAGCTCTGGAAGACGAAGCCGACGTAACGACGGCGGAGCAAGGTCAGCTGGCGCTCCTTGTAGCGGGCGATCTCCTCGTCGAAGAACCAGAACTCGCCGTCCGACGGGCTGTCGAGCAGGCCCAGGATGTTGAGCAGCGTGGACTTGCCGCAGCCCGAGGGTCCCATGATCGCGACGAACTCGCCGGCCGCGATCTCGAGGCTGACCTCGCGGAGCGCCAGCGTCTCGACCTCGCTGGTGCGATAGGATTTGTTGACGTTGACCAGCTTCAGCATGGTGCTTCCTTCCGAAACACGGGGTGGCGGAATGCGCTTCGCTTTTCCGCCCTACGGGCCGGTGCGTAGGGCGGAAAAGCGAAGCGCATTCCGCCACTGCCAGAACAGATTTCTCTCATCGCGGTCTCATCTCTCGATCACCAGCCGGTCGATGCGGTCGAGGCCGCTGTAATCGGAGGTGACGACCCTGTCGCCGGGCTTGAGCCCCTCCAGCACCTCGACCGCTTCCGGCGTGCGGCGGCCGAGCTTGACGGTCCGCCGTTCGGCCTCCCCCCCCGAACCGTCGACGACGAAGACCCAGGCGCCGCCCGAGACCTCGAGGAACGCGCCGGCCGGCAGGACCACCGATCTGGTGTCTCCGCCGAGCTCCAATCTGCCCTGGACGGCCTCGCCGCGGCGCAGCCCCTCGGGCACGGCGCCGTCCCAGGCGAGATCGACCTCGAACTTGCCGTCCTTGACCTGCGGATAGACCTTGGAGACGACCAGCTTGGCCGGCTTGTCATCGACCGTCACGTCGACATGCTGGCCCGGCTGCACGCGCGCCAGATAGAATTCGTCGACATCCACCGTGACCTTGAACCCGTTGGCCTGGTCGATCTGGCCGAGCCGGATGCCGCGCGCCTTCTCCTCGCCGACATGGGCGTCGAAGGCGGTCAGCACGCCGTCCACCGGCGCTTTCACCGTCATCGCTTCGAGCAGGCGCTTGGCCGCGGCGAGGTTGGCGTCGAGCCGCGCGGCCGTTTCCTTGATCAGCCCTTCGCTCTGGTCGATCAGCTTGGTGTCGCGCGTCTGGGCGTCGCCGGCGATCTCGCGCAGCCGCTTCTGATAGGCCAGCTCGTCGGCTGATTGGTCCAGCGTCTCCTGCGAGGTGAACCCCTTGGTGGCCAGCGGCTGGCGGCGCGCGACCTCGCGGCCGAGCCGGATGATGTTGTAATCGGCATCCGCGATGGCGTGCGCGTCGCCGGTCCGCGTCTGCTCGAACTGCAGCTCCAGCTGCCGCTGGGTGTTGATCTGCTCGATCACCTGGGTCTCGCGGGCGATCGCATCGAGCTCGAGATTGGCATCGCTGAAGCGCAGCAGCGGCTGGCCGGCGGTCACGTGCTGGCCGGCCTCGGCCAGCACCTCCTCGACCCGGCCGCCCTGGCCGACATCGAGATAGACGGTCTCCAGCGGCACGACCTGGCCGCGCAGCGGAATGAAATCGTGGAAGGGCGCCGCCGCAACCGTTGCGACCGTGATCTTCGACGCCTCGACGCGCAGCGTGCGGTCGGCCGGGCCGAGCACGAGGAGGAGCACCGCCAGGGCGGCAATCGCGGCGGCGCCGGCCGCGGCGTAGGTCAGCCGGCGCCCGGACCAGAATCGCCGGGCCACCGGCCGATCCATGCCGCGCGAGAAATGCGCCGTCTTGACCACGTCCATACGGATTCTTCTCCCGTCCGGACGGTCCCGACGCAAGCCGCCTGCCAAGTGAGAGGGCCTTTCCGGATCAACGAGTTACGCCGAAATCGCCGGTGCACGCTTGTCCGCTCGCGGACATCACTGTACGATTCCGGACACCATGGACGACGAAGCCGAACTCGCGCCGCGCGTGCTGGTGGTCGACGACGACACCGACGTGCTGACCGCGGCGCGGTTGCTGCTCCGCCGGACCGCAAGCGCCGTCGAGGCGGAGCGGCGCGCGGACGCGGCCCTGGCGCGCCTCGCCGACAGCCGGTTCGACGTGGTGCTGCTCGACATGAACCTGACCGCCGGAAGGCGCGACGGCCGCGAAGGGTTCGAGCTGCTGGACCGGGTGCGCGGGCTCGACCCGGCGGTCGCCATCGTGATGATGACCGCCTTCGGCGGCGTGCCGGTCGCGGTCGAGGCGATGAAGCGCGGCGCCAGCGACTTCGTGCTGAAGCCCTGGCAGAACGAGAAGCTGATCGCGACCGTGCTGGCCGCCACGAGCCTCACGCGCTCTCGCAGGGCCGTCGAGCGGCTGTCGGTGCAGAACGAGGCCCTGGTCGCCGCCTCCGAGCCGATCGGTGACGCGATGCTCGGCCGCGCCCCGGCGATGCTCGATCTCTTCAAGCTGATCGACCGCGCGGCGCCGACCGGCGTCAATGTTCTGATCCTCGGCGAAAGCGGCACCGGCAAGGAGCTGGTCGCCCGCGCCATCCACCGCCGCTCGAAGCGGGCAGAGCAGCCTTTCGTCTCGGTCGATCTCGGCGCGGTCGCCGAGACGCTCTTCGAAGGCGAGCTCTTCGGACACAAGAAGGGCGCCTTCACCGACGCCAAGACCGACCGGCCCGGGCGGATGGTCGCCTCCTCGGGCGGCACGCTCTTCCTCGACGAGATCGGCAACCTGCCGCTCTATCTGCAGCGCAAGCTGCTGACCGTGCTGGAGCGCTCCGAGGTGGTGCCGGTGGGGGGCGACCGCCCGGTGCCGATCGACCTGCGCCTCGTCTCGGCGACCAACGTGCCGACCGCCGAGCTCGCCAAGGAATCCGTCTTCCGCCAGGATCTGCTCTACCGCATCAACACGGTCGAGCTGACCCTGCCGCCGCTGCGCGACCGGCGCGAGGATATCGGCCTGCTCGCCGAGCATTTCATCGGCATCTACGCCAAGAAATACAACATGCCGCGCCGCCGGCTCTCTTCCGGCGCGCTGCACGCGCTGGAAGCCTATCGCTGGCCCGGCAACGTCCGCGAGCTGCGCCACGCCATCGAGCGCGCGACCGTGCTCGCCGCCGGCCCGGACTTCGTCGCCGGCGATTTCCCGATCCTCAATACAGGCGCAGCGCCGTCGGCGAGCGCCCCCAACGAGGCCGATACCTACAATCTCGACGAGCTCGAACGCCGCATGATTCGCCGCGCGCTCGCAGACCATTCCGGCAACATCAGCAAGGCCGCGGCCGCGCTGGGCTTGACGCGGGCGGCGCTCTACCGGCGGATGGAGAAGCACGGGGTGTGACAGATTCCGATGCGGCAGGCAGATCCGCTCGATTTCGCTGTAGTCTGCTATAGACTCTCACAGCAGCCGGAATCGCGGGGGATGCGATGGACCGCACCGGATTGGAGATCGCTGCGTGCCTGGTTGGCCTTGCGCTGGTCTCCGGATATGTGGTCGGTGCCATCGCCAACCGGGATCGCGGATCGACGAAGGGTGTCGGCCTGTGGCCGATGCTGACCATCGTCTGGATTGCCGGTTGTGACACTGCCATGGTGATGGGCGGCTATGTTTGGTGGCGGAACGCTTACGGGGCGCTCGCCGACTTCGACGAGAATTTCGACCGCAACCTGGCGACTGACCCTGTCGCGGCCGAACTGGCCCAGCAGGATCCGCGGCTGCGCCAGGAAATATTTCGGGCGACCCGAAGAGCTTATGCGAGAGGCGGATGGCCGGAAGCCCGCACCGAACTCGACAATATCCTGTGGACGCACGCCCAGCTTTATTCGGACGACGCGCACTTCGTTGCCGCGTTGAGGGCAGAAGTCGAGATGTACCATGCGCTGCGCGCGACCCCCGATCTTTGCATGCAATATTCCATCACCGGGGAGGTGTCTGCGCCGAGCCCGGAAGCCCGCGCCGCGATTGAACGGTTCGAAGCGGCGTATGCCGACGCCATTCGCGACGGCGCGGCGCGGCACCGAACCCAGCCAGATGTCAAAAAGCCGGAGCCGAGCGAAGCAGAGATCCGACGCGTTTTGGAGCAGGCTGCCACGCTGCCTGCACCGCTTACTGAAGCTGAGTGGCAGGCCCTTGCGCAATATGCGGACGCCGACCCCACCGAGTACTGCGATGGCACACTCAAGTTGGCGGAGAACGAGTTGGCACTGCCGGAGTCCGAAGCAGCCGACGCTGAACGGGTTCTCCATCAAAACGTAACAACCGGGAGGTGGGCAGATTTGATGGCGTCTCTCGGCGTGCCGGCTGACACCGTGCCGGAGGGTTTCGGTTGCCCGAAGCCGGGAACCCGCTTCTTTCTGAATACTGTTACCGCGGACGATCGCCCGGTCATGCAGACGGTCGTCGGCCAACACGGCTTCGAGTGCCGGCTCGACAGCACCGCGACGGGCCTTTACGGGTGGACGGGCGGGCTGACCGATAGCCGCAACGGCTATCACCAGGAGCGGGCTGCGATCCGGGCATTGTGGCCGCTGCAGGTTGGTAAGACCGCCAATTTCGCCGCCCGAGAGGCGGACGGCACGACTACCCGCGTGAGCTACTCGGTCGTCGAGTATGGACGGTACGCGGTGCCGGCCGGCTATTTCAGCGCATTCGAGATCGACATCCTCTTTGCCCGGCACGACGGGCGGCAGAAATACCTTCTCGAAGAGTATTGGTCCCCCGACCTCCAATGGAAGATCAGGCATCGCTTCCGACGACTTGCCGGAAACCTGCCGGACGGAAACATCGTCACCAATTGGGACTTGGCTCGCATCGAGCCTGCGAGCGGGCACACCGAACCGTAATCTGCTGGTTGCCGGAACGTCCCCGACGGTGGTTCAGCTCTTCGTGCCCACCCGGATGATCACCTCGATGCGGGTGATCTCGGCACCGTCCGGCGGGGCGGGGCAGCAGGCGAGGGTGACGGCCGGGCCGGGGATGTCGCAGAGCTCGCCCGTGTCTTCGTAATAGAAGTGATGGTGCTCTTCGGTGTTCGTGTCGAAATAGGACCGGCCCGGCGCCATCACCACCTCGCGCAGCAGGCCGGCCTCGGTGAACTGGTGGAGCGTGTTGTAGACGGTGGCGAGCGATACCTGGATATCGGCGGCCTGCGCCTCGGCGAAGATCTGCTCGGCCGTGAAATGCCGGTCGCCGTCCTCGAACATCAGCGCGGCCAGCGCCATCCGCTGGCGGGTCGGCCGCAGCTGGGCGTGCTTGAGGCGGTCGAAGGCGACGATCTCGGACGAGGTCATGATTCCAATACGGTAACGCTTCGCAACGCGTAAAACGGCATTATGCGCCGGTTTGCAGCCGTTCGACAAGCTGTCCGACAGTAGGGATGAATCCGTTCGAATAATAGGGGTCGTTCGCGAAGCGGTAGGCGTTGTGCCCGGCGAACATCAGGTTGAACTCCACGTCGTCGGAATGGCTGATGGTCTGCAGCGTCTTCTGGATGCAATAGCTGCGCGGATCGGCCTTCTTGCCGGTCGTGCCCTGCTCGTTCTGCGCCCAGTTCGAGAACTGGCAGGCGGAGAGGCAGCCCATGCATTCGATCTGGTCGGTGCGGATCGCCTCGGCCCGCTCGGGCGTGACGAAGATCATGGTCGAGTCCGGCGTCTTCAGCGCCTCGGTGAAGCCGGCGGCCATCCAGGACTGGGCCGCCTCGCGGTCGTGCGGGGTGACGTAGACGATGCGGCCGCGCGGGCCGGTGGCCAGCTCGACCGAATGCTCGCCGACCGGCTCGACCGTGTACGCGATCTGATGCTCCGACCGCTGGCTCAGCTCGTCGAGGAAGGCGTTCTTCACCGCCGACGAGTAGAACCCGGTCGGGCTGAACCGGTTGAGGTAGACGTCGCCTTCCTTCAGCGTCAGCAGCCTGCGCTTCCAGGCATCGGAGATCGGGCTCTCGCGGGTCAGCAGCGGCCGTGTGCCGAACTGGAAGGCCATCGGCCCCAGCTCGGGATTGTCGAGCCAGTCGGCCCATTCGCTGAGGCACCACACGCCGCCGGCCATGAAGATCGGCGTCGCCGCGAGGCCGACCTCGATCATCATCACGCGAAGCTCGTGGACGCGCGGCAGCGGCGGCTCGGGACGCTCGGGATTCTCCGAGTTCGACAGCCCGTTATGCCCGCCGGCCA
>DATGFU010000038.1:0-45180 GCA_035308865.1 Allostellaceae bacterium
GGCGCCGTGCGCATCGCTCATCTTGGCGGCGCGCTCGAGCAGGCGCGAATGGAGATAGAACACGTCGCCGGGATAGGCCTCGCGGCCCGGCGGCCGGCGCAGCAGCAGCGACATCTGGCGATAGGCGACGGCCTGCTTCGACAGATCGTCGTAGATCATCAGCGCGTGCATGCCGTTGTCGCGGAAATACTCGCCCATGGTGCAGCCGGCATAAGGCGCCAGGAACTGCAGCGGCGCCGGCTCCGAGGCGGTGGCTGCGACGACGATCGAGTATTCGAGCGCGCCGTAATCCTGCAGCGTCTTGACCAGCTGGGCCACGGTCGAGCGCTTCTGGCCGATCGCGACGTAGATGCAATAGAGCTTGCGGCTCTCGTCGCCGGTGGCGTTGACGCCCTTCTGGTTGATGATCGTGTCGATCGCGACGGCGCTCTTGCCGGTCTGGCGGTCGCCGATGATCAGCTCGCGCTGGCCGCGTCCGACCGGCACCAGGCTGTCGATCGCCTTGAGGCCCGTTTGCATCGGCTCGTGCACGGATTTCCGCGGGATGATGCCGGGCGCCTTGACCTCGACGCGGCGGCGCTCGGTCGACTCGATCGGCCCCTTGCCGTCGATCGGGTTGCCCAGCCCGTCGACAACGCGGCCGAGCAGACCCTTGCCGACCGGCACCTCCACGATGGCGCCGGTGCGCTTGACGATGTCGCCCTCGCGGATCGCCCGGTCGTCGCCGAAGATCACGACGCCCACGTTGTCGATTTCGAGGTTGAGCGCCATGCCCTTGATGCCGTTCGGGAACTCGACCATCTCGCCGGCCTGGACCTGGTCGAGGCCGTAGACGCGGGCGATGCCGTCGCCGACCGAGAGGACTTGGCCGACCTCGGCGACATCCGCCTCGGTGCCGAAATTGGCGATTTCCTGCTTCAGGATGGCGGAGATTTCCGCTGCCCGGATTTCCATGTTCTCAGTTTCCTCTCATGGCAAGCTGCAGCCGCTGCAGCTTCGAGCGCAGCGAGCCGTCGACCATGCGTGATCCGACCTTGACGACGAGACCGCCGAGGATCGCCGGATCGACCCGAACCTCGACGGCGACCTTCGACCCGACCGCCCGGCGCAGCTTGTCCGTCACCGCCTCGACCTGCCCGGCGCTCAGCGACTGTGCCGCGGTGACCTCGGCCGTCACCTCGCCGCGGCGGTCGGCGAGAATGCGGTGGAAGCCGCGGATCATGCCCGGCAGCGCGAAGAGCCGACGGTTGCGTGCGACCAGCCCGATGAAGTTGCGCGTGAGCAGCGCCAGATCCGCCTTGGCACCCAGCGCGGCCATGGCGGCCGCCTGGCGGTCGCGGCTGATCAACGGCGAGCGGATCAGGCGGACCAGGTCGGGGCTGTCGGCGATCATGCGATCCAGCGACGACAGATCCGAGGCGACCCGGTCCAACGTCTTTTGCTGGTCGGCGAGATCGAACAAGGCAGCGGCGTAACGGCCAGCCAGTCCGGATACGCCACTCGCTTCGGATGCCACGTCGGTCGTACCTTACGCTTGGATAGAAGAACGCCGGACCGGCGTCCCTGACTCCGAGCCCGCTTCGAGCCACGACGAATGACGCCTGGCGGTCTAATGCCCGTCCGGAGTGCGGCGGCAATAGCACAGGGTTCTTGCGGGATGCAACGTCCCCCCAGCCGCCGCACACTCGACACATGGGGCCATGCGCGGGCACCATGCCTCGGTGGGTTTGGCCCTCTTCCAGCCGGATATCGCGCCCAATGCCGGCGCCATGCTGCGTCTGGCAGCGTGCCTCGGCATCGCCGTCGACATCATCGAGCCGACGGGCTTCGTGCTCACCGATGCCCGGTTGCGCCGCGCGGGAATGGATTATCTCGATCGCGTCGAGCTCCGCCGCCATGTCTCGTGGGAGGCGTTCCAGGCGGCCCGGTCCGGCCGCGTGGTCCTGCTGACGACGCGCGGCGCGACGCTGCTCCAGCGCGCGGCCTTCGAGCCTTCGGACGTGCTCATGGTCGGCAGCGAAACGGCGGGCGTGCCCCAGTTCGTCCATGACGCGGCGGCATTGCGCGTCCGCATCCCGATGCGGCAAGGAATGCGCTCGCTCAACGTCGCGCTGGCCGCGGCGATGGTGCTCGGCGCGGCGCTCGGCCAGACCGGGCTCTGGCCGGAAGAGGATGCATGACCAGCCCCGAGGACGAAGAACGCCGGGTCCGCGCCGCGCAATGGTTCGAGACGCTGCGCGACCGGCTTTGTGCGGCCTTCGAGGCGATCGAGGACGAGCATGCGGCCGCGACGGGAGGGGGACCGCCTGGCCGCTTCGAGCGGACCGCCTGGAAGCGTCCCGATCCTGCGGGCGATGGCGGCGGCGGGGTGATCTCGCTGATGCGCGGGCGCGTCTTCGAGAAGGTCGGGGTCAACGTCTCGACGGTATGGGGCGAGTTCGCGCCGGAGTTCCGCGGCCAGATCGCCGGTGCCGCCGAGGATCCGCGCTTCTGGGCAAGCGGCGTGTCGCTGGTCGCCCATATGCGGTCGCCGAAGGTGCCGGCGGCGCATATGAACACGCGCCACATCGCGACCACCGTCTCCTGGTTCGGCGGCGGCGGCGACCTCACGCCCATGGTTCCGATCGAAGCGGATACCGCGGATTTCCACGCCGCGTTCCGGGCCGCCTGCGACCGCCACGATCCCGCCTACTATCCGCGCTTCAAGGAATGGTGCGACCGCTATTTCTTCCTGCCGCACCGGAACGAGCCGCGCGGGATCGGCGGCATCTTCTTCGACCAGCACGACACCGGCGACTGGGAGCGCGACTTCGCCTTCACGCAGGATGTCGGTCTGGCCTTCCTCGACGTCTATCCGCGCCTCGTGCGCCGCCACATGCTCGAGCCCTGGACCGATGAGGAGCGCCGCCACCAGCTCGTTCGCCGCGGCCGCTACGTCGAGTTCAACCTGCTCGACGACCGCGGCACGCTGTTCGGCCTCAAGACCGGCGGCAACATCGACGCGATCCTGATGTCGCTGCCGCCAGAGGCGGCGTGGCCCTGATGGCCGCCGCCGTCAGAACTTCCGCTCGACGCTGAGCGAGAGGAAATCGCCGGCGGCGACCGGATCGATGGCGTCGTTCGGTTGAAAGGGCAGGTAGGGGACCTGGTCGCGGCCGAGATAGTGGGTGAACTCGATCCCGGCCCGCCACACCTGATCGAACCGGGCCGTGAGACCGACCGAGATGTCTCCCGTGCGGCGGGTCATCGTCGGATCGGTCTCGGAGCTGCCGATCAGGCCGTAGCCGATCCCGATCGGGACGCTGAGATCCAGCCGCGGCACGACCTGGTAGAATTGCGGCTCGAAGACCGTGCGGAAGGCCGCCGCGAAGCGGGTCCGCCCCGGCATGATCTCCGGGGCGTTCGCCGCCGAGAGCACGTCGTTGAGCGCGATCTCTCCAGTCCAGGTGGCGCCCGCCGCGATCAGCGGTAGCGGCGGCGTCGTGTAGAGGAACGAGAGCTGGGCGTGGAAGGTGTCGCCGATCGGCTGCAGCGCCAGATCCGAACTGCCCGACGGGACGACGACCCCGGCGGTGACTAGCGGCATGCCGCGTCGCCCGGAAATCTCCGCGCCCAGATTGGCGTCGCCGAGATGGAAGGCAGCACTGGCGCCGATCGTCTCGATGCCGTCCGGATAGAGCAGGTCGTAGGTGCCGGGCGTGCCGTACCCGGGGCCGGGGATGTGAAGGAAGATCGTCGGCGTCTTCGCGGTCCAGCGCTCGCCGTAGAGCCCAAGATCGACGTCGCCCACCCGCCATCTCACGGCGAGGCCGAATTGCCCGATGGGCGAAGGCTCCTCGGTCTGGCTCGGCGCGAATCGGAACGCGTCGGCATCGGCGTCAGCCGGCACCGCGATGAGCCGAGCGAGATCGGCGGGCGCCAGAAGGGCGTTCGGCACGTCGTACGAGCCGATCGCGCTGATCCGGCTCGCCCGATACTCGAACTGCCAGTACCCCTCGAGGCTCAGCCCACCGCCGGCCTGATAGCTCGCGGAGATTTGTCCCACAGGCAATGTTGGCAACGCCGGTTGGTAGCCGGAGATCGGCTCGAACTGCGTCGCGTCGATCGGCGCCTGGCCGGCCGCGATGCCATTCTCCGGGAAATAGATACTCTCGCCCCAGAGCAGTGAGTGCCGGCCAATCCTAAACGATAGCCTGCCGTCGCCGTCGATCGGAAACGAGCCGTGGACGAACGCGTCGAGAGGCACGAGGTCGGTGTGGCGGGTCGAGCCGGGTGGCGCCGCCACGCTCCCGACATAGCGCAGCACATAGAGATCGCTCGGTCCCAGCGCCTCGTAGAGATCGCCCAACGCGGCACGGGCGCTCGCCCTGATGCCGAAATCGCCGTCGCTGATCTCGAGCTCCGAAAGCCAGTCGAAGCGGCCCGTGGCGCTGTCCCGCGACTGGTAGACGGCACTGGCGCTGCCCGCCGGATGATAGGCGAGCGAACGCTCCTCCTGGTCGCTGCCGGTGCCGGCGACGTCATTGTCCCAGTCGAGGCGAACGCCATCGCCAAGATCGAAGGACGCAGCGCTAGCAGCGTCCGCACCCATCAGGAGCAGAATGAAACCGAGCGCCGCGTCGCGCATCGCCTCTCGACTGCGTTGCGTGGCCGGCTTCGGCAAGACCCCCGCCCTCTGCGATCCGGGTGCCGGCTGCCCGCCCTTCCTCCCGGCAAGCGAGACTCTGCGACGAACCTCGCGAGCCCGGCAAGCATCATGCAGGGTTCCCGCGCTCCGGGGGCGGTCCGGAGCGCGGGTTCCCGCCTCTCGCTACCACCCCGGCGGAGGCGGGGGAGGCGGGGGTGGCGGCGGAG
Source organism: Allostellaceae bacterium (assembly GCA_035308865.1). Lineage (GTDB taxonomy): Bacteria > Pseudomonadota > Alphaproteobacteria > ATCC43930 > CGMCC-115725 > DATGFU01. The sequence goes on from DATGFU010000038.1 coordinate 4,855, forward strand.
GAGGTGGCGGAGGCGGGGGTGAGCCGGGCGGCGGCGGGGGCGGCGGCGGTGATGCAGCGCTGACGAAGCTCAGGCTGCCGAAGACGCCGTCCTTGAAGCCGTTGGGACCGGCCGTGAAATAGATCCTGCCGCGCCGGCCGGTGGTGCCGCCGCCGCCGGGCAGCAGCGACCACAGACCGTCGATCGCAATCGGCTTGCCGGTCTTGTCCTTGAGCGTGCCGGCCGGCGTCAGCGCTTCCGGGTCGAAGGCGTGGATGTTGCCATTGTCGAGATTGCCGACGAGGATCGTGTTGGCCAGTTCGCCCCAGCCTGCCGGAGCCGGCGCAACGCCCCACGGCCAGTCGAGCTTGACGGTGGCATCCACCCGGGCGCTCACGGTTCCATAGAGGTCGACGGCCGAGAGCGCACCCGTATCCGAGCCCGATGTCGGGAAGTAGGTGACGTAGACCTTATGGCCCACGACCGTCAGGCCGGCCGGTGCGAGCGTCGAAGGCAGTCCGTGGTCGCGGAACGCGCCGACCAGCGTCCAGGTCGAGTCGTAGACCTCCACCAGCCCGGAGGCGAGATTGGCCGCCAGCAGATAGGTTCCGGTCTTATTGGTCAGCATCGCCGCGCCCATGTAGTTGGCGCCGCTGGCCGAATTGTCGACGGCGATGACCCCCGAGGTCTCGTTCACCGTCGGCGCCCAGCCGGAAATCGTGCCGTCATTGGTGACGAAGATGAATTGCGCCGGCGCCGAGACGCTGTTCTGCGTGACCTTGAAGCCCTGGGTCCCGTTCCAGACCTGTCCGGTCGGCGTCGACGTGCCGGTCGTCTTGCTTGCCGGCAGCGGGACGGTCACCGACAGCTGCTCGACGCCGCTCGCAGTGTAGACCGGCGAGGTGCCGGAGCCGTTCGCGGAGATCCAGAAGGCGCCGCCCGGGTCGTAGGCGGCTCCCCAGGGATTGATGAAGCTGTGGTCGATGGTCGTCGCCGACACGACGCCATCGGACACGATGTCGGTCTCGACGACGTAGCCGCCGGCCGACGCCGGGCCTGGCTGCGCCAGCAGGACGAGCAGCGCCAGCGGTGCCGTGCTCGCCCGCAGGCCGTGACCGAATCGGGAGAAGGAAACGCGCATCGGGAACCCCTCGTCAAAGATGGAACGGGAGCGTGCGGCCCCGCCGCTCCGTCGACTCTGAGACGAATTGCGCCGCAGGCTATTCCTGAGCCGATACGAATTTCTCTTGTCCGCGCAGGCGACCTATACGAGAGGAGGAACGATGCGCGACCTTCGCCGGATCCTGCTGGCCCTGACCGGGCTTATTGCCGTCCGGCCCGCGGTCGCCGCGGTCTCGTCCGAGGAGGCGGCCGCGCTGAAATCCCGCCTCACGCCGTTCGGTGCCGAGCGCGCCGGCAATGCCGCCGGAACGATCCCCGCATGGACCGGCGGCGATACCTCTCCGTTCCCCGGCTACGTACCAGGCGCGCCCAGGGCGGACCGCTTCGCCGGCGAGGCGCCGCTCTTCGCCATCACGGCCGCGAACCTCGCCGCCTATCGCGACCACCTCCCCGAGGGCCAGCTGGCGCTTCTGGCCAAGTATCCCGACTACCGCCTCGACGTCTATCCGAGCCACCGCACGGCGGCGGCGCCGGACGCCGTCTATGAGGCCACGTTCGGCAACGCCACCCGGACCCACGCAGCCGAATCCGGCCTCGGGCACGGGATCGCGGAGGCGGCAGGCGGCATCCCCTTCCCGATCCCGCGCAGCGGCGGCGAGGCGGTGTGGAACCACCTTCTCGCGTGGTGGGGGCCGGCCCGGTCCGACCGGCTCTCGACCTGGTTCACGGCCGCCGACGGAACGCTCGAGCTGACCCACCGCTACCGCGAGACCGTCGACTTTCCCTATTACTACGCCGGCGCCGAGCCGGGCTCCTTCGGGCCGTACTACTTCAAGCGGCGCGAGATCACCGAGGCGCCGCCGACGCTCGCCGGGCGCGGCTATGTACAGTGGCAACCGCTCGACAGCGCCACGACCGAGCCCGAGGCATGGCAGTACCTCCCGGGCCAGCGCCGCGTCCGCAAGGCGCCGTCGCTCGCCTACGACACGCCGACGCCGGACGGCGCTGGCATCCTCAGCTTCGACGACTATTATGTGTTCAGCGGCAGCCCGGACCGCTACGCGTTCACGCTCCTCGGCAAGCGCGAGATGGTCGTGCCGTACAACAACAACCGCTTCGCCGCCCTGCCGGTCGAGAGGGTGGCCGGGCCGCATCACGTGGCGCCCGAAGCTATGCGCTACGAGCTGCACCGGGTCTGGGTGATCGATGCGGTGCTGGCCCCCGGCCAGCGCCATCTGGCACCGCACCGCCGGCTTTACCTCGACGAGGACACCTGGTTCGCCGTGTATTGCGATGCCTGGGACGCCGATGGGAAGCTGTGGAAGTTCAGCCATGGCACGATGCTCGACCTGCCGGACCTGCCCGGCGTGGTGCTCGGCAGCGTGGTCACCTACGACATCGAGAACGGCGGCTGGATCCTGGCCTTTGCCTTCAACGGCGAGGCCGAGCAGTACAAGCTGACGCCGCCGCACCCGACCGCCGATTTCGAGCCCGAGGCGCTGGCGGCGGAAGGCGTCCGATAGGCGACCGCAGCGGCGTGCGTTGCAAATTCGCGCCTGCGGACCTATTTCTCGCTTTCGTTCACTTCCCCGTGAGCCCATGCGATGGCGACAAACCCGGGCCAAGCTCCGCAGCTCGATGAGGCGGCGAAGCTGGTGCTTCAGATCATTCTCGACAATACGATCGTGCGGGGCGCCAACATCATGTCGCTCGCCAGCATCAGCGACCCCAAGGTCCTCCTCAAGGCGGCCAAGGAACTGGCGGGCCAGAAGCTGATCGAGGTGAACGGGGAGCTGACGGAGGAGCGGGTGCCGCTCGCCACGTTCAGCACGCTGCCGTCCCGAAAGTTCTATCTGCGCGAACTGACATGACGTAACCGACCGCGCCGGGGGAGGCGTGGAATGGATCTGGGTGTCTCGCCCGATATCGATGCCGTCTGGTGCTACGGCTTCGTGAGCGTACTCGGCGCCTGGGTCGGGGCGCGGCAGATCCGCGGCCGTCTTGGGGGAATCAAGGGCATCTGGTTCCAGCGGCGGGCTTGGTTCCTGTTCATCGCCTACACGGCGGTTCCGATCGTCCTGTTCTGGCTTCTCGATCGCACGGGCGCCGTGACCGACACGTCGCTCTTCGCCGCGGTGCTGATCGGGCTCGGCTACGAGCGGATCCTGAGCGGCCAGGACGATGCGTTGCGGGTGCCGGGGCCGGTCTCGTCCTTCTGGACGCCCTTCCTCGCCTATGCCGATACGGTGACGCGTGCGGTCGCCGACCAGACGGCGCGTGATCAGACACGGCTCGACGAAGAGCTCATCGCCACGATCGCGGCAAAACCCGAGCGGTATGCGGCGCTGGAGGCTTTGGCCCTTTCCCGCGCACTCGACCGCCCCGCACTGCAGGCCCGGCTCGACCAGATTGCGGCCGGGGCCAATCCTGCGGACGAGGCGGACGCGCGTGACCGGAAGACGCGTCTGCTCTATCCATTGTTGCTGGTCATTCCCGACATCAACGACCTCATGTACCGGCGCGGCATCATCACCGGCTGGGTCTATTGGGTCTGGGCCCGGCGGGTGAATCGGTACTCTCGATCGCTCGGGGTGGTCGCGATCCTTCTGGCCGCGCTTGTGGCTGGCGCCTGGGAGCTTTATCCGTCGCGGAACGTGGTCGCGGAGACGTACTACGTTTGGCGCCTGGGCAAGGCCAACAGCACCGAGCTCGACCGGTTTCGCGCCCGCTTGCATCTGGTCTGGCTGATGCAGGACGATCCCAGCGTCAGGACGCGCGCGACCGAGGATCTCGCACGGCTCGTCCGCCGGCCGGACTTGGCGATGGACCGGGTCGAACTCGCGTTGCAGCTGCTGCTCGAGAGCCGCGAGGTTCCCGACGGCAATACCGAAGTGCCGAAGCAGCTTGTTCAGGCGCTGCGCGCCGGCAGCGTCGACGTCCGCGATCACGTGCAGCAGGTGCTGAAATCGCTGGCCGGGCTTTGCAAGCTGCCGGCCGACGACGCGCTGTGGCAATGGAAGCCCGCCGAGGACGAGGCGACCGGGCAGCTGGAGACCCGAATCCAGCAATGGGAAGCCTACTGGAACGGCAAGACCTGCTGACGGCGGACGGGGTCAGATCCCCAGTGCGTCGTACGTCATCGCCGCGAGCCTGGTCATCTCGGTGACCTTCATCTCGCCGAGCATCACGGCTTCGAGCTCGTCGGTCTTCCAGATGCAGGCCGTCAGCCCGTCACGTTTGGTGACCTCGAACGGCCGGTCCGGCTCGCCGCTCCGCAGCTGCAGCGCAATCGTGAAGATCCGGCCCGCGGCGTCGCGGTAGCGCAGCTCGACGAACCGCCCGGATGACGGGCCGTAGGTCGCGGCCCGCACCAGCTTCCAGCCCGCCTTCGTCAGGTCGGGCGCCTTGGCCTTGAGGCCGAGCCGCGCCTCGATTTCGGCGTTTGCCGCGACGGCAAGTCCCGGATCGTCGAGCGTGTCGACCGGTGCCAGCGATCCCGAGCGGGCCGAGATGGCGTCGGCAACCAGCCGGTCGTCGGCGACGGCCTGATACTGCCACGCCGTTCCCACCACGACGAAGGCGACGGCGGCCGCGGCTGCCATCGCGATCCAGCGCGGCCGCGGCCTCGCCGGCGCGCGGACGGCGGGAGTGCGCTCGGGCAGCGGCCAGCTCATGACCGGATCGTAGAGACGGGCGAGAGCGGCCATGTCGGCGCGGTAGAACTTGACGCGCTGGGCCAGCACGGGATCGGCGGCGAGGCGCGCCTCGATGGTGGCGGCGCGCGCGGGATCGAGCTCGCCGTCGATGAAGGCGCTGAGTTCGATATCGCTGAAAGTGTCGGCGGTCATGGACGTGTCTGCAGACGGACAAGGTTCGGCGCCGGGTGCGGCGCGGCTTCGGGTGGGTCGAGGCGCTGGCGCAGCTGCTCGCGTGCCCGCGCCAGCCGCGACATCACGGTCCCGATCGGGATGTTCAGCTCGGCGGCGATCTCCTTGTAGCTCAGCCCTTCGACGCCGATCAGCAGCAGGATCTGGCGGTGCTCCAGGCTTAGCCGGTCCATGGCACGGACGAGATCGCGCGCGCTCGCCCGGTCGGCGGAGGGCGAACTCAAGGCGATCGTGTCGGCCAGCTCGTCGATATCGACGGCGTGGCCGCGGCTGCGCCGCCGCCGCACCTCGTCGATATGCAGATTGTGCAGGATCGAGCGCAGCCACGGATAAAGCAGCTCGGGGTCGGTCAATGACGCCCGGCGGTTGAGCGCGCGCTCTGCAGTGTCCTGTACGAGGTCATCGGCCATCGTCAAATCCCCGGCGAGCGCAACGGCATAGCGGCGCAAGCGCGGCAGCTGCGCCTGCAGCGCCGCGCCGAACGCGTCCGCCCGGCCCGCTTGTTCCGACTCGTCGACCCGCGCGGTCCTTCCGATAAAAGATAAGATCACGCGCGGCCACCGGACCGGGACGGCATCGGGTCACTCCGAAGAGATCGGCTGGCCGATGCCAGCATTGCGAATACGCTCTGCCCCCACGACGTAGACCCATCCCATTCTATTCCAACCTGGCCGCGCGGGATTCGGCCACTAGGTCGCGCAGGCGATCGAGCGCCGCCGCGCGGGCGGGGCGGAAATCTTCCGCGATCCACCAGGCCTCGACCTGGCGCAAAAGCTCGCCGACCCGCGGCCCGGTCGGAACGCCGAGCGCCACCACGTCGGCACCCTGCACCGGAAGCGGCGTCTCCTCCCAGGCATCCGCGAGCGCCGCCAGCGCCGCCTGGCGGTCCGGCCGCCGCGCCGCTGCCGCCTCCAGATGCATTCTATCGCGGTAGCGCTCCCGGCCCAAAGCGTAGAGGAGTCGCTGTTGCGCCCGTGCGTCGGCGTCGAGATCGATCGCCGGCCCTGCCATGCTTGCGAGCCGGTCGCGCTCAGCATTCGAGAGCTTCAGCCGATCGGCGACCGCCTCAGCCGTATCTTGCGGCAGCAGTGCGCCGAGGCGGAGCAGCGGATCGACCTCGGGCGTCTGGGCGACCAAGGCTTCGAGCCGCGAAAGATCGGCGGGCTCAGGCAGGAGCCGGGCGAGCACGCCGTCCTCCGCCATCAGACGCAGCGTGGGCAGCGGATCCGGCGCCGCAAGCAGCTTGAGAAGCTCGTTCCGGATGCGCTCGCCCGACAGCGCGGCCAGATGCAGTGCGGCCGCCCGGCATGCGGCTCGCGCCTGGGGATCGGCTTGCGTCCGGCCGTAATGCGCCTGAAACCGATAGAAGCGCAGCAGGCGGAGCCGGTCCTCCGCGATGCGCGCCGCCGGGTCACCGACAAAGCGCACGCGGCCTTCGAGGCAGTCCTCGATCCCCCCGGCCGGATCCCAGATCCCGCCATTGGGATCGAGGTAGAGCGCATTCATCGTGAAGTCGCGTCGTGCCGCATCCTCCGCCCAGTCGTCCGTGTAGGCGACGACGGCGTGGCGCCCATCGGTTTCGACGTCGCGCCGCAGCGTCGTCACCTCGATCGTCTGGCCATCGGCTACGGCGGTCACGGTGCCGTGGGCGATCCCGGTCGGCACCGCCTTGATGCCGGCCTTCTCCAGGCGCTCGATCACCATGTCCGGCGGCAGCGGCGTGGCGAGGTCGACATCGCCGATCGGGCGGCCGAGCAGCGTGTCGCGGACGGCGCCGCCGACGAAGCGCCCATCGCCGAGCGCGTCGGTGATGCGCCGCACCGCCGGCCGCCGGGTCCAGTCGGGCGGCGGGATCCGGCGGGACGGTCCCGAAGTCACGGCTGCGCCAGCCGCCGCGCGAGATTGACCAGCATGCCCGCCGTCGCGCCCCAGATATAGCGGTCCTGCCACGGCAGCACATAGAAGTGGCGCCGCGCGCCGCCGATATCGCGGTAGTGCTGCTGGTGGCTCGCGGGGTCCACGACGAAGGCGAGCGGCACCTCGAAAATATCTGCGACCTCATGCGGGTCGGCACGGAGATCGAGCGGCGGCCGAACGAGCCCCACCACCGGCGCCACCCGGTAGCCCGTGCCGGTGACGTAGGGCGGCAGCACACCCAGCACCCGCACCTTCGCCGGCGGCAGCCCGACCTCTTCCTCGGCCTCGCGCAAGGCCGCCTCGACATCGTCGGCGTCTTCCGGCTCGCGCCGACCGCCGGGAAACGCGATCTGCCCGGCATGGCTGGCGAGATGATCGGTCCGTCGGGTGAGGAGAACGGTCAGGCCGCTTTCGTGGTCGATCAGGGGTATGAGGACGGCGGCCGGCAAGAGCGGCCGGCCATCGTCCGGCACTCGGCCGGGATTGAGATCGAAATCACTGCCGGGAGAGCCCGCGGCCAGGCCCGAACCGAGCCGGGCGGCGACGTAGCCGGGCGTCAGGTAGCTGCCGTCGAATCGCCGAGGGGAAAGAATTGTCCCTTGCTCCAGACACCGAGCTGCGGATGGCCGTCGAGGACCTCTTCGGTGCCGAGCTCGACGACATGATAGAATACGGACCGTGCGAGACGGGCTTCAAGTCCGGCGCGGATCATGACATAGGGACGCGGCTCGCCGGTCGCCGGATCGATCTCGACGCGCAGCTCGTGCCCGTCGCCGATCTCCACACGGTCGTCGAGATTGGTCCGCAAGGAGAGGATCTGGTCTCTGCCGTCGCCCGCAACATCGAGCTCGACCGCCACGAACGGCACGTCGTCGACGACGATGCGGCCGCGCTCGACCGGCGTCACGAGCCAGTACGAGCCGTCCGCCTCGCGCCGCAGCACGGAGGCGAAGAGCTTGGCGAGTGCCAGCCGCCCGATCGGAGAGTTGTGATAATACCAGGTGCCGTCGCGACCGATCCGAATGCCGAATTCGCCGCAACCCTCGTCGGGCGGCGCGGCGTTCACCGGCGGCGGTGCATTCGTCATTGCGGGCTCGCCTGCGCCGCGACGAAAGGGTGCGGCAATCGCGCGGTTGCGGCGGAAACGCGTTCGGCCAACGGTGGCCTCATGCCCAGACCCTCGGAGATGCCATAGTGACTGGTTTCGACAGCGCGCCGCCTTCCGATCCGCAGGCGCTCGTCGCCCAGGCCGAAGCGCTGGGCCGCAGGCTCGCGGGGGTGCGGGAACGCGTCGGCGGCGTCATCTTCGGCCAGGGCGAGGTGGTCGATCAAGCCCTGATCACGGTGCTGGCCGGCGGCCACGCGCTGCTGGTCGGCGTGCCGGGCCTCGCCAAGACGCGGTTGGTCGAGACGCTCGGCATCGTGCTCGGGCTCGAGGAGCGGCGGATCCAGTGCACGCCGGACCTGATGCCGGCCGACATCCTGGGTTCCGAGGTGCTGGAGGAAGGCGAGGGCGGCCGCCGCCATTTCCGCTTCATCCAGGGGCCCGTCTTCAGCCAGCTCCTGATGGCCGACGAGATCAACCGCGCCAGCCCCCGGACCCAGTCGGCGCTGCTCCAGGCGATGCAGGAGCACCGCGTTTCCATCGCCGGGCAGTACCACCCGCTGCCCAGCCCGTTCCATGTGCTGGCGACCCAGAACCCGATCGAGCAGGAGGGGACGTATCCGCTGCCGGAGGCGCAGCTCGACCGGTTCCTGCTGCAAATCGATGTGTCCTACCCGGATCTGGAGGCGGAGCGGCGCATGCTCATCGCCACGACCGGCGCCGTCGAGGCCCGGCCGGAGCGGGTGATGACGCCGGCCGAATTGCTCGACGCCCAGTCGATCATCCGCCGCGTGCCGGTCGGCGAGAGCGTCGTCTCGGCCATACTCGGCCTGGTGCGGAGCGGGCGGCCGGAGACCAGCAGCATCGACCTCGTGCGCAACCACGTCTCCTGGGGCCCAGGCCCGCGCGCCAGCCAGGCACTCATGCTTGCGGTGCGTGCTCGGGCACTGCTTGATGGTCGCCTCGCGCCTTCGGTCGACGATGTCGCCCTGCTCGCCCACCCCGTCCTGCGCCACCGCATGGCGCTCAGCTACGCCGCGCGGGCCGAGGGCGTGACGCTCGGCACGGTGATCGGGCGCATGTGCGAGATTCTCCGGTAGCCGGCTCATCCACATGGATCACATCACCGACCGTCATCGCGAGCGGAGCGAAGCAGTCCAGGGTCACGGATTCCGGCACCTGGATCGCCACGTCGCTGCGCTCCTCGCGATGACGGTTCCAGGTCGGTAATGCCAGCCACTCCCTCTCGCCACGAAGCTGAGGCACTTGCCGGGCGCCTGCCGCCGCTGCTGGTCGCCGCCGAACGGGTCGCGGCGACGGTGGCGCAGGGCGTGCACGGGCGCCGGCGCGAAGGCGTCGGCAGCAGCTTCTGGCAGTTCCGCGCCTATACGCCCGGCGACGCGGCCACGTCCATCGACTGGCGGCAGACCGCCAAGTCTGACCGCGCCTTCATCCGCCAGAACGAGTGGGACGCCGCGCAGAGCGTCTGGCTCTGGGCGGACCGCTCGGAGTCCATGGACTGGCATTCCCGCCGCGACCTGCCGACCAAGAGCGAGCGGGCGCTGCTGCTGGTGCTGGCTGCGGCGGCGTTGCTGCTGCGCGGCGGCGAGCACGTGGCGCTGCTGGGCGGCGCCCGGCCGGCCGCCGGCGGTGCCGTGCTCGATCGGCTGGTCCATGACCTTGAGCGGCCGGCGCCCTCGGCAGCGAGCCTGCCGCCGCCGGCACCGCTGCCGCGCCATGGCGCGTTGCTCGTGGTCGGCGACCTGCTGTCGCCGCTCGATGAGGTGGCGCGGGCGGTGAACGGGTTCGCCTCGCAGGGCGTTCGCGGCCATCTTCTGCAGATCCTCGATCCTGCCGAGGAGGCGCTGCCCTTCGACGGCAGGGTCCGCTTCGAGGGATTGGAGCACGAGGGCGCCACGCTGATCGATCGGGTCGACGCGATCCGGGCGGCCTATGGCACGCGTCTTGCGGCGCATCGCGACGGGCTGGCGGCGATTGCGCGCAACGCCGGCTGGAGCTTCGCGGTGCATCGGACCGATCAGCCGCCGACGTCGGCGCTTCTGGTGCTGCACGGCGCCCTGTCGGGAGGGCGGCGGTGCTGAGCTTCGGCTCGTTCGCCTTCGCCTCGCCCTGGCTGCTTGCGGGGTTCGTCGTGCTGCCGGTGTTGTGGTGGCTGCTGCGGGTGACGCCGCCGCCGGCCACGGTCGTCCGGTTTCCGGCGGTCAGGCTGCTGTTCGGACTCAACCCGCCGGAGCGGACGCCGGCGCGCACGCCGCTGTGGCTGATCCTGCTGCGCATGCTGCTGGCGAGCCTGCTGATTCTCGCGCTGGCACGGCCGCTGGCGCGGCCGTCGGCGGCGATTGGCGGCAGCGGGCCGCTCTTGCTGGTGATCGATGACGGTTGGGCGGCGGCCCCGGCATGGCCGGATCACCTCCGCTTGCTGAACGATCTGATCGGCCGCGCCGACCGCGAAGGCCGGCAGGTCGTCGTCGCGACCGATGCGGCCGGCGCGGCGAAGACGGCGCCGGAACCGATGCGCGCCGCCGATGCGCGCGCCCTCGTGCAGTCTCTTGCGCCGAAGCCGTGGCCGACGGATCGGGCGGCGCTACTGAAGCGGCTCGACGGGACCTCGTTCCAGAGTGCCTCCGCCTACTGGCTGACCGACGGGCTGGGGGGCGACGGGGCCGTCGAGCTGGCGCGGCGCCTCGTCCGCTTCGGCCCGACCCGGATCGTCCTCCCCGGGTCAGGCGGCACGGCACGGTTGCTCGCGCCCGGACCCGCCGAGGCTACGGATCTGACGGTGGCGGTACGTCGCGCCGAGAACGGCGCCGCTCGGCCGATCTCGCTGCGGGCGATGGCAGCCGATGGCCGCCTTCTCGGAGAGGCGGACGGGAGCTTCGCCGATGGTGCCACCCAGGCGCAGATCGCCTTCAAGATGCCGGCCGAGCTGCGCAACCGGGTCGACCGGATCGACCTTGCCGGCGAAGCCGGGGCCGGCGGGGCGCTGCTGCTCGACGAGAGCGCGCGCCGGCGGCCGGTCGGTATCGCCGGCGACCGCCCCGAGGGCAGCCAGCAACCGCTTCTGTCGGACCGCTACTACCTGGAACGTGCGCTCGAGCCCTTCGTCGAGCTGAGGCGTGCACCGATCTCGGCGCTGGTCGAGAACGGCGTCGGCATGATCGTCGTGCCCGATGGCGCCGCCGCAGCGCCGACCGACCGCGACACGCTGAAATCCTGGATCGAGCGTGGCGGTGTGGCGGTGCGCTTTGCCGGGCCGGCGCTGGCCGCGTCCCGTGACGACGATTTGCTGCCAGTGGCGCTCCGCCGCGGCGATCGCACGATCGGCGGCGCGATGTCCTGGGAGAAGCCCGCGCATCTCGCGGATTTCCCCGCCGAATCGCCGCTGCACGGCCTTGCCGCGCCGGAGGACGTCACGGTCGATCGGCAGGTCTTGGCCGAGCCGTCGCCCGATCTGCCGGGACGCACCTGGGCGACGCTGACCGACGGCACGCCGCTGGTCACCGCCGAGCGGCGCGGCAAAGGCTGGCTGGTGCTGATCCACACCTCGGCCAGTCCGACCTGGTCCAACCTGTCGATTTCGGGCCTCTTCGTCGGCATGCTGCGGCGCTTCGAGCGGCTGGGCCGGGGTCAGGCGTGGAACGACGATACGGTGCTGAAGCCCTGGCAGGTCATGGACGGGCTCGGCCGCCTCGGCGCGCCGCCAGCCTCAGCCCAGCCCATCCGGGCCCGCGAGATCGGCACGGCGCCGGCCAGCCCGGAGCATCCGCCCGGCTTCTACGGGACCGAGGACTCGCATGCGGCGCTCAATCTCGGGACCGGCATCGCCAGCCTGACGCCCTTCCCGGCGCTGCCGCTCGGCGCGATGCCGGAGAGCTACGACCGCCCGGTCGAGGTCGAGTTCCGGCCGACTCTCCTGAGCGCGGCCTTCCTGCTGCTGCTGATCGACATCGTCATTGGCTATGCGCTGCGCGGCCTCGTGCCGGTCCGGCGGGCCGCGGGAACCGCGGCGGTGCTGCTCGCGGTGCTGGCGCTTGCGCCTGCCGTCGCGCGGGCCGATGCGCCGGCATCGTCGACGTCCGACAGTTTCGTCATCGAGGCGACGAAGCAGCTCCGGCTGGCCTACGTCAAAACCGGGGATAGCCAGGCTGATCAGGTCAGTCGTGACGGGCTCGCCGGACTCGGCAATATCCTCGCCCGGCGCACCTCGGTCGAGACCGGGGAGCCAATGGCCGTCGATGTCGAGCATGACGAGCTCATCTTCTTCCCGCTGATCTACTGGCCGCTGACCGAGACAGAGCCGCCGCTGTCGCCGGCCGCGGCGGCGCGGGTGAACCGCTATCTCGAGACCGGCGGCACGATCCTGTTCGATACGCGCGACCAGGGCACGGCGCCGCAGAATGGCGCTTCCGATACGGCGAACCGGCTGAACACGCTGCTCGCGGGCGTGCACGTCCCGCCCCTGGTCCAGGTGCCGCCCGACCATGTGCTCACCAAGTCCTTCTATCTGATGCAGGACTTCCCGGGCCGCTGGATCGGCGGCCCGCTCTGGGTCGAGCCGGCCGAGGACCGGGTGAATGACGGCGTTTCGACCATCGTCGTCGGCTCCAACGACTGGGCCTCGGCCTGGGCGATGGATCAGCAGGGCATGCCGATGTATCCGGTCGTGCCGGGCGGCGAGCAGCAGCGCGAAATGGCCTATCGCTTCGGGGTCAATCTCGTGATGTACGCGCTGACCGGCAACTACAAGGCCGACCAGGTGCATGTGCCGGCGATTCTGGAGCGGCTCGGCCAATGACCGGCTACGAATTCGCCTGGGCGCCGCTGGTGCCGTGGCCCGTCATCGTTGCGGCCGCCGTGGCGGCGCTCGCCGTCGTCCTGTGGGGCGCGTGGCGGCGGGCCGCGGGAACGGCGTGGCGGGCGGCGGTGCTCGCCATCGTGCTCGGCAGCCTCGCCGGGCCTTCGCTGGTGGCCGAGCAGCGGGAGCCGCGCAAGGATGTGGCGCTCATCGTCAAGGACGTCTCGGCCAGCCAGCGGATCGGCGACCGGGCGTCCCGTGCCGATGCGGTGACGGCGTCGCTGCAGCAGACGCTGTCGCACTACCCCGATCTCGAGGTTCGGACGATCGAGGCCGGCGCGGCGCCGCCGAATGCCGGGACCGACAGCGGTACCGAGCTCTTCGGCCCGATCGCCCATGCGCTGGCCGACGTGCCGCCGCAGCGTGTCGCCGGCATCGCCATGATCACCGACGGGCAGGTCCACGACGTGCCGCCGGCCGCGAACCTCCCTTTCCAGGCGCCGCTGCACGTGCTGCTCGACGGGCAGAAGGATGAGTCCGACCGCCGCATCGTGATCCGCCAGGCGCCGAGCTTCGGCATCGTCGGCAAGGAACTGCAGCTGGTCGTTCGCGTCGAGGATCTGGGTACCGATCCCGCCGAGACCGCCCGGGTGACCATCCGTCGCGATGGCGGCACCGAGCAGGTGGCGCTGGTACCGGTCGGGCGCGATGCGCCGCTGCCGATCACGCTCGCGCATGGCGGATCGACGGTGTTCGAGATCTCGGTGGAGCCCGGCCGCCACGAGCTGACGCTCGACAACAACCGCGCGGCGCTGGTCGTGCATGGCGTGCGCGACCGGCTCAAGGTCCTCCTCGTCTCGGGCGAGCCGCATGCCGGCGAACGCACCTGGCGCAACCTGCTGAAGGCCGACCCCTCGGTCGACCTCGTCCATTTCACCATCCTGCGCCCGCCGGAAAAGCAGGACGGTACGCCGATCCGCGAGCTTTCGCTGATCGCCTTCCCGATCCGCGAGCTCTTCGACTTCAAGCTCGACGAGTTCGACCTGATCATCTTCGACCGCTACCAGCGGCGCGGCCTGCTGCCCCAGAACTACCTCAACAACATCGCCAACTACGTGCGGAAGGGCGGCGCGCTGCTGGAAGCCGCGGGGTCGAGCGAGGGCACGGCCGGCTCGCTCTACCGCACGCCGCTCGGATCCGTGCTGCCTGCCGAGCCCAGCGGCGAGATCTTCGAGCAGGGATTCAAACCGCTGGTGACCGATATCGGCGGGCGCCACCCGGTGACCGCCGACCTGCCCGGCGGGAACACCGGCCCTGGCAGCCAGCCGTCGTGGGGGCGCTGGTTCCGTCAGGCCGATGCCTCCGCCCATGCCGGCCGCACGCTGATGACCGGGGTCAACGGCGCCCCGCTCCTGGTGCTCGACCGGGTCGGCGAGGGCAGGGTGGCGCAGCTGCTGAGCGACGAGATCTGGCTGTGGACGCGCGGCTTCGAGGGCGGCGGCCCGCAGGCCGAACTGCTGCGGCGTCTCGCCTATTGGCTGATGAAGGAGCCGGATCTCGAGGAGAACGACCTGCGCGGCTCGATCGAAGGCAGCCGCCTGACGGTCGTGCGCCGCACGCTCGAGCCCGATCCGCACCCCGTGGAGCTGACGCGCCCCGACGGCAAGACCGAGACCGTGCCGCTCAAGCCGGAGAGCGGCGGGCGCGAAGTTGCCGTCATACCGGTGACCGAAAGCGGGCTCTATCGCCTGAGCGACGGCACGCGGACCGCGCTCGCGGCGGCCGGGGCGCTCAACCCCATCGAGCTTTCCGACGTGCGGACCACGGCCGACAAGCTGCAGGCGGTGGCCGACGCGACCGGCGGCAGCGTCAACTGGACCGGCAGCGGCGAGGCGCTGCCCGACATCCGCCGGACCCGACCGGGGCGCAGCACGTCCGGCAATGGCTGGATCGGCTTCCGCGCCAACGGCGATTACGTGGTCACCGGGCTCGACGAGACCGATCTGCTGCCGCCGTGGGCGGCGCTGGGCCTCGCCCTCGGTACGCTGTTGCTGGCCTGGCGGCGAGAGGGGCGGTAGAGAAGCGGCTCAGGGATGCGGCGTCCAGACGACGTCGCGGACGACGACAGGCTTGGAGATCAACCCGAGCCGATAGAACGCATCGGCGATCCGCTGCTGGTCGCGGACAACGTCATCGGTGACCGGTCCCGTGCCCAGAGGCATGCGGTTCAGCGCAGCTTCCATCACGGGCTGAGACAGGCCGGTCACGGGCGCGAGCTGCGCGGCCGTCTCGGATATATGTGCGGCGGCCCAGGCGTCGGTCCGGTAGATCTCCTCCAGGATCGCCTGCAGAAGCGCCGGCTGCTCCTGGGCAAGTTTCGACGTGGCAAGGTAGAATTGCCGGTTGGTAACGAGGCCTTCGCCGTTCACGAGCTCGCGGGCGCCGGTTTGGGCTTCGGCCGCGCTGAGATAGGGATCCCAGATGGCCCAGGCGTCGACCTCGCCGTGCTCGAAGGCGGCCTGAGCCTCCGCCGGCGGCAGGTAGACCGGCACGATGTCTTCGAGCGTCAGCTTGGCGGATCCAAGGGCCAGCGCCACGAGGTAGTGGACGTTCGAGCCCTTGTTGAACGCCACCTTCAGCCCCTTGAGGTCGGCAACGGTCCGGAGCGGCGATCCTTTCGGGACCAGGATGGCCTCGCCCTTCGGCGCCGGGCGCTCGGCGGCGACGTAGACGAGCGGCTCGCCGGCCGCCTGTGCGAAGATCGGCGGCACCTCGCTCGTCGCGCCGAAATCGATGCGTCCCTCCGCCATGGCGTCGAGCAGCGGCGGGCCGGCCGGGAACTGGACCCACTCGATGCCCGACACCTGGCGGCGCAGCCGTTGCTCGAGCGCCTTCTGCGCCTGGACGACGACCAGCGTGCCGTAGCTCTGGATGCCGATACGCAGCGTCGGCCCGTCGGCGAGCGCCGACGCCGCCGCGAACGCCAGGACGGCGACCAGCAGCGTTCTGAACAAAAGCGGCGCCATGACGCTCCGGTGTCCGCGAAAGCGATCACTGTTGCATGTTTCTGTTGCGATAGCGATTTCGACGGTAGGTCCGTACGGAGGACGTGCCGCCGGGGTCGGCCTCAGCCGTTCTCGCCCAGCAGCCGGGCCAGGATCGCCGCCTCGATCTCGCCGAGCTCGGCGGCGGCGCGGGGCCGCGGACGCGGGAGACGGATCTCCCAGGCGCCGCCGATCCTGCCCTCCTCCAGCACGATCACCCGGTCTGCAAGACGCACCGCCTCGGCGACGTCGTGCGTCACCAGGATCGCGGTGAAGCCCTCGCTGCGATGCATGCGCTCGATCAGCTCCTGCATCTCCAGCCGCGTCAGCGCGTCGAGCGCGCCGAGCGGCTCATCGAGCAGCAGCAGGGTCGGGCGGGACATCAACGCGCGCGCCAGGGCGACGCGCTGCCGCTGCCCGCCCGAGAGCGTTGCCGGCCAGTCGCCGGCCCTGCCGGCCAAGCCGACGCGGGAAAGCGCGGTCATCGCCTCGTCGCGGCGGGCCGGATCCGTCCGGCCGATGGTGACGTTGTCGATGACGCGCCGCCAGGGGAGGAGCCGCGCGTCCTGGAACATCAGCCGCACGACCGGCGGCCGCGGACCGAAGCCGACCGTACCGGACGTCGGCGTTTCGAGCCCGGACAGGAGCCGGAGCAACGTGGTCTTGCCGCAGCCGCTGCGGCCGATGACGGCGACGAATTCGCCCGGCGCGACGTCGAGATCGATGCCGGCGAGGACGGTGCTCGCGCCGAAGCTCTTGCCGAGGCCTTGCAGGCGCACGGGGCTGGCATGGTCCGCAGCCGGCTGGACGCGTGGCGCGACCGCGGCAATCCGGATCAGTTCGGCGGCGACACTCATCGCGCCGCCGTCACCGCGTAGGCCGGGTGCCAGGCGAGGCAGCGCCGCTCGACCCAGACCGCGGCCCAGTCGGCGAGCTTGCCGAGCAGCGCGTACATCAGGATGCCCAGCACGACGACATCCGTTTCAAGGAACTCGCGCGCGTTCATCGTCATGTAGCCGATGCCCGACGAGGCCGACACGGTCTCGGCCACGATCAACGTGACCCACATGATCCCCAGCGCGAAGCGCACCCCGACCAGGACCGACGGCAGCGCGCCGGGCAGCACCACCTGGAAGAAGAGCCGGCGGCGATCGAGCCCATAGACGCGGGCCATCTCCAGGAGCCCCGCATCGACCGTGCGCACTCCGTGATAGGTATTGAGGTAGATCGGGAAGAACACGCCCACGGCGACCAGGAACAGCTTGGCGCTCTCGCCGATCCCGAACCACAGGATGACCAGCGGGATCATCGCGAGGTGGGGAATGTTGCGCAGCATCTGCAGCGTGCTGTCGAGCAGCGAGGCGGCGCGCGGAGAGGTGCCGTTGAGGATGCCGAGCGCGAAGCCGATGACGCCGCCGATCGCGGCACCCCCGACGGCGCGCAGAAAGCTGACGCCGATCGCCCGCCACAGCTCGCCGGTCCAGGCGAGGTGCCAGAACGCGCTCCCGACCTCGCCGGGGCTCGGCAGCACCTTGGAGGCGATCCAGCCAAGCGAGGATGCTGCCTGCCACAGCGCGACCAGCGCTGCCGGCACGAGCCAGGGCAGCGCGGCCGCGCCGGCGCGGCGCAATCCGGCCGGCGTCACTGCGAGGCCCGCCATTGCGGCGCCACTTCATGCGCGACGATCTCGCCGAACGGCCCCGTCACGAGGCCTTCGCCGCGGCTCTGCAAGCGCGTCACGGGGAGCAGCGGGAAGACCAGCTCGGCGAAACGGTAGGCCTCCTCCAGATGCGGGTAGCCCGAGAGGATGAAGGTATCAATGCCGAGCGCGGCGTATTCCTTCATCCGCTCGGCAACCGTCTCCGGATCGCCGACGAGCGCGGTTCCGGCGCCGCCGCGCACCAGTCCGACGCCGGCCCACAGATTGGGGCTGATCTCCAGCGACTCCCGGCTGCCGCCGTGGAGACGCGCCATGCGCTGCTGCCCGACGGAATCGTAGCGGGCGAAGATCTTCTGCGCGTCGCGGATCGTCGTGTCGGAGATCCGGCTGATCAACGAGTCCGCGGCCGCCCAGGCTGCCTCTTCGGTCTCGCGCACGATGACGTGGAGGCGGATGCCGAAACGCATCGTCCGCCCGCGCGCCGCCGCCCGCTGGCGGACCGCGGCGACCTTCTCCGCCACCTGCTCGGGCGGCTCGCCCCAGGTCAGGTAGACGTCGACATGCTCGGCCGCGACCTCCTGGCCGGCGTCGGAGGAGCCGCCGAAATAGAGCGGCGGGTGCGGCGACTGGATCGGCGGATAGAGGATCCGGCCCTCCTTGTGGCGGAGGTGCCGGCCGACGAAATCGACCGTCTCGCCCGCCAGCAGGCGGCGGTATACGGAAAGAAACTCGTCGGTCAGGCGGTAGCGCTCGTCATGCGCGAGGAACAGCCCGTCGCCCTCCAGCTCCACCGGATCGCCGCCGGTGACGACGTTGATCATCACGCGCCCGTCCGAAACCCGGTCGAGCGTCGCCGTCATCCGGGCCGCCACGGCGGGGGAGGCGAGGCCGGGGCGGATCGCGACCAGGAACCGCATGCGCTGAGTCAGCGGCGCCAGGGCCGAGGCGACCACCCAGGAATCCTCGCAGCTTCGGCCGGTCGGCAGCAGCGCGCCGTAATAGCCCAGATCGTCGACCGCCTGGGCGATCTGGCGGGCATAGGCCAGCGTGAACTGCCGTCCGCCTTCGGCGGTGCCGAGATAGCGTCCGTCGCCGTGCGTCGGGATGAACCAGAGGACGTTGAAGGTCATCGGGGCGGCCTCAGGAATGGGGTGTCCAGACGATGTCGCGGACGACGATCGGTTTCGGAATGAGGCCGAGCCCGTAGAACGTGTCGGCGATCTGCTGCTGGTCGTGCACGATGCCGTCGTCGACCGGCCCGGCGCCGAAGGGCAGGCGGCCCAGCGCCGTCTGCAGCACGGGTACCGATAATCCGGTCGCCGGCGACAGTTGCTCGGCGGTCTCGTTCACATGCGTGGCCGCCCACGCGTCCGTGCGATCGATCTCGTCGAGGATCGCCCGCACCAGCGCCGGCTGCGCCTGCGCGAATTTGGGCGAAGCGAGGTAGAATTGCCGGTTGGCGACCAGCCCCTCCCCATTCGTGAGCTCGCGCGCGCTGGTCGCGGCTTCGGCGGCACTGAGATAGGGATCCCAGATCGCCCAGGCGTCTACTGCGCCGCGCTCGAAGGCGGCGCGTGCATCGGCTGGCGCGAGGTAGACGGACTCGATATCCGCCGGCGTCAGTCCCGCCGAGGCTAAAGCCCGAACCAGCAGGTAGTGGACGTTCGAGCCCTTGTTGAGCGCGACCTTCTTGCCCTTCAGCTCGGCGATCTTCTGGATCGGCGAGTCCTTGGGCACGAGGATGGCCTCGCCCTTGGGCGCGGGCCGCTCGACCCCGACATAGACGAGTCCCTTCCCGCCGGCCTGCGCGAAGATCGGCGGCGCCTCGCCGGTCGTGCCGAAATCGATGCTGCCCGCCGCCATTGCCTCGAGCAGCTGCGGTCCCGCCGGGAACTCGGTCCATTCGATGGACGAGACCTGGTGCTGGAGCCGGTGCTCGAGTCCCTGCTGTGCTCGAACCACGACCAGCGTGCCGTATTTCTGCACGCCGATCCGAAGTGTCGGCCCGTCGGCGGAGGACGTGCCCGCGAGCGCAATGGCGGCCGTCAGGAGAGTGACGAAGGACAGGATTCCCTTGGTGTACGTCATCGCCAGCCTTAATCACAGCGTCTAACTAGGATTTATCATTGCAGGCTGCCGCCGAGCGGTCAAGGTCGTTTCGTGATTCTGAATAATTAAACACGTGTAGTGTGTAGAATAGGAACGGCCGGGTCGTGTGGGCGGTCGCTAAGCACGCATCCCAATGGCGCAGAGCGACGCGATCAGGAACGACGGCTCTCGCCTAACAGCGGCGGCTATTGTAGACGGGGACGAGCCGATCCTCCGGATCGACGCGCGACGGTCGAAGGGGAACTTGTTGCCGCCGGCAGATGGGGCCACGCCCGTCGATCCTCCTGCGATGGCGTCGCCGCCGGCCGCGCCCTCCGGTCACCCACGCGAAGGAGGGCTGCTCGGAGCGCTGCGCTCCGGCGCCTGGCTGAGGCCCGGCCGGGTGAGGGCCTATTGCCGGATCTTTCTGCTGATGGATGTTCTGGCGGTCATTCTGCTGGCGGCGACCGCCAGCGGACCGCTCGACCAGTGGCAGCGGCCTCTCGGCACCGACTTCATCAGCTTCTATGCGGCCGGCCGGCTCGCCGCGTCGGATCGCCCGGCGGACGCCTACAGCCCCGAACGGCACGAAGCAGCGGAGCGCGAGGTCGGGGCGTTCGCGCCGGATCTCTACTATGCCTTCTACTATCCGCCGCCCTTCCTCCTGCTGTGCCGGCTACTGGCGGTACCGCCCTATCTGGTGGCTCTGGCCCTGTGGATCGGCGGCGGCGCGACGCTCTACGCGCTGGCCATCCGGGCGATTCCGCCGGATCGAGCGGCGCTCCTGCCGGCGCTGGCCTTCCCCGCGTGCCTTCTATGCGCCGGCCATGGCCAGACGGCGTTCCTGACCGCCGCGCTGTTCGGCGGCGGGACCCTGCTGGTCGATCGTCGGCCCGGGCTTGCCGGCGGCTGTTTCGGGCTTCTCTGCCTCAAGCCGCATCTGGCGCTGCTCGTGCCGGTCGCGCTCATCGCCGGCCGACGGTGGCGTGCCGCCGCCGCCGCCGCCGCGGTGGCGGCCTCCTTGGCGCTGGCGGCGACCCTGGCGTTCGGCACCGACATCTGGCCGGCCTACGCGAAGATTGTCCCCGAAGCGCAGGCCGGCTTCGCGGCCGGGCGGGTGGAGTTCTGGAAGATGGCCAGCGTCTTCGGCGCCGCTCGCCTCCTCGGCGTCGGTGCCGGGACGGCCGGGCTCCTCCAGTTCGCCGCGGCGGTCGCCGCGGCAGTGGTCGTGGTCATTCTCTGGAGCGGCCGCGCCAGCGCTGGCCTCCGCAACGCGGGGCTGATCGCGGGGTCACTGGCGGCATCTCCACTACTACTGGACTACGATCTGGTCGCCGTTGCCGTTGCGGTTGCGTGGATGTGCACCGATTCGCGCCGGTTTGGCTTCCTCGAGTGGGAAAAGTCGCTTTTGGCGCTCCTTTTCGTCATGCCGCTGATTTCTCGGCCGGCGGGGTCACTGGCGCCGATTCCGCTTGCCGCTCTTGTGCTACCCACCCTGCTTGTTCTTGTGATCCTTCACTTTATCCGGGCACGCGAGGTCGCCCGGTAACCCTCAGAGACTCGTGGGAATCAGAAGCCCGCAGGGGGTCGGCGAGAGCACCGCGCCCCAATTTTGCCTTAACCCCTTGTCAACGGTATAGCATCTAGCGTAAAGGACTCTTCAAATCTAGTTGGGGGCCGGGGGAGCGGTCGAGGTTGGTGATCCCAAATAAAGCATTGGATTCGGGATCGCGTGCGACTTGGGACGAGTTTCTATCCTCCAAGTATGTGGTCGCGCTGCGCGGCCCCCACGATGAGGCGGAAGTGTTGGGGATGAATCGAGAGGGTTCGGTATGCCGATCCTGGCTTGCGAGAGGGAACGGGGGGTGGCCTGTGCGGTCCAAGGATGGAGCCGTTGAACCTGGGCTTCGCCGTTCTCTCGATCCTCGCCGGACTGGTCTTCGCGGCCGCCTTCCAACAGGATTTGGCGCGGCGCAGGATCCCCAACGCTCTGCCCGCTGCCTTGCTGGTGATCGGCGCGATCAAGTGGCTGCTGATCGGACGTCTGGCGGATGTCGGATGGGCGCTCGCCGCGGCGGGGATCGTACTCGGAATTACCGCCTTCATGTTCTGGCGGGGTTGGATGGGTGGCGGCGATGTCAAGCTCTTGACCGCATCGAGCTTCATGCTCGGCAGTCAGGACACACCGCCCTTCATCGTGCTGACCTCCTTCATCGGTGGCGTGGTCGCCATCGTCGTTCTCATCCATTCGCTCCTTGTCCGGCGCGCCGTGCCGGACAAGGGAGGGGCTGACGAAAATGTGGCACCGGCGGCCAAGGCGACGGTGCCGTATGGCGTGGCGATCTCCTTGGCCGCTGTGTGGTTCCTGTTCAAACAATGGACATTGAGGTAGCGCGCTATGCGGGGCAGAACGATCTTCATGGTGCTGGCGCTGGTGTGCGTCGTGGTCGTGGTTATCGTCGCGGTGCTCGGGCTGAACGCCCCGCCGCCGAGCACCAGGGTCGCGGAGCACCCGGCCAATAGCATTGCGGCGTCAGGGCCGATACCTGTCGGCACCTTGATCAAGCCGCAGGATCTGACCTGGGTGCCGAAGCCCGCCGACGCTCTGTCGGGCACGACCTTCGATCGCTTCTGGGCGGACAACGATGCCGACCAGGGCGCCGCCGATGCCCGCAGCTTCAACGAGGTCGCCGGCGCCGTGGCGCGGCGCCGGATCGAGCAGGGCGACGTCATCACCAAGTCGGCCATCGTGAAGCCCGGCGACAGCGGCTTCCTTGCCGCCGTGCTGAAGCCCGGGATGCGGGCCATCACCGTCGCCGTGACCGTGGTGACCGGCACCGCCGGCCTGATCTACCCCGGCGACCATGTCGACATCATCCTGACCCAGAACTTCAGTGGCGTCACCGGGCCGGCGATGGGCAAGAAGACCGCGGGCGAGACCATCGCGGAGGACGTGCGCGTCCTGGCGATCGATCAGCAGCTGCAGGTCAAGACCGACCCGAACGCCGGCGGCTCGCCCGGAAAGGTGGCGGCGACAGTGACAATGGAAGTGACGCAGGACCAGGCCGAGCACGTCGCGGTTGCGCAGGGCCTGGGCTCGCTGTCGCTGATCATTCGCAGCCTCGATGCCACGGCCGGCGCCAAGCCGCCGGCAGCACCGGGTGCCGAAGAGCCGCGACCGCCGGTCTGGGCGGATGACGTCTCCGAAGCGCTGAAGACGATGGCGAAGGCGGCCGAGAAGGCAGAGCCGCCGCCCGTACCGCCGCAGCCGCGGGTTTTGATTGTGCGCGGGGCGCAGGTCGAGGCGACCGGCGGCAATGTTGTGCATTGAACGAGTAATCGGCAAGGGTGCCCAATCACCAGGCGGAGCTAGCGGAAGTGCCATGAGAACTTCGAGAAGATTAGCATCTTTGCTCGTCGCCATCGGCGCGCAGATGTTCTTCTGCGCTGCGGCGGTTCCTGCCAGCGCAGCAATGTCGCAGATCAACCTCGACGTCTCCGAGGGGCGCCTCCTGACGTTGAGCGCCCCAGCGGCGAGCGTGTTCCTGGCGGACCCGAACATCGCCGACGTGCAGGTGCCGCAGCCGAACCGGATCTTCATCTTCGGCAAGAAGGCCGGCCGGACGACATTGCACGCGCTGAGCGACAACGGCCAGCAGATCGCCGCCTACGAGGTTGTGGTGAAGCTTCAGTCTGCCTCCGCACAGCAGGCTGTGAGCTCGGTGGCCGGCGCAGGCAATGTCAAGGTCTCGACGCAGGATAACGGAACGGTCCTTCAGGGCACGGCCCCGGACGCGGATAGTGCGCTGAGCCTGACCAACGACGTCAAAGGGTATGCTCCGGCGAACACGCCCGTCAGCACCGACGATCTGAAGCTGGCCGGATCCCAGCAGGTCATGCTTCGCGTGTGGGTCGGCGAGGTCGCGCGCAGCGTGACCAAGGATCTCGCCTTCAATTGGAGCGCCGCGGCGTTTCCGGGGCTCGGCACGATCGGCATCTCGACCGGCCGGACGGCCTTCACCCCGCCGCTCATCGGCGGCCTTCCCATCCCGTCGACCTTTACGTCGAGCGGCGACTACGGCTCGCTGATCGGCGGTGTGAACGTCCACGGGAACGGCTTCAGCCTCGCCATCGACGCGCTCGCTTCCGAAGGCTTGGTCACCACACTTGCAGAGCCGACGCTCACGGCGATCTCCGGCGAATCGGCGAGCTTCCTCGCCGGCGGCCAGTTCCCGATCCCGATCGTCCAGCCCTCGACCGGCGTCACGACGATCAGCATCCAGTACGAGCAGTTCGGCGTCAGCCTGACCTTCACGCCGACCGTGCTGTCACCCAACCGGATCAGCCTCCGGGTACGCCCTGAGGTCAGCGAGATCAGCACGTCCAACGAGGTCGTGTTCGCGGGTTACACGATCCCGTCGCTGACGATCCGGCGCGCGTCGACAACGATCGAGCTGGGCAGCGGCCAGAGCTTCGCGATCGGCGGCCTGATCCAGAACACGACCAGCGCGACGATTCAGAAGTATCCGGGGCTGGGCGACCTGCCCATCCTGGGCACGCTCTTCCGGTCCAACAACTTCCAGCATGCCGAGACGGAGTTGCTGATCATCGTCACGCCTTATCTCGTCAAGCCGGTCGACGACCCGAACCGAATGAAGCTGCCCACCGACGGCCTGTCGCCGCCGAACGATCTGGACCTGATCTTCCGGGCGCGGCTCGCGCAGGGGACCACGGCGGCGCCGGTCGGGAGTCCAGCGAACAGCGTTTCGGTGCTGACCGGGCCGCATCTGGCCGGCGACGCCGGTTTCGACTTAGAATAGCGCGGGAGCCTGGCGATGAAGCTGAACCTGAAGCCCCTTATCCCGCTGGTCGGCGCGGTGCTGCTGGCGGCCTGCGAAACCGAGCGATCGCCGGAAACGGCCGATCTTGCGGCGCAAGGCATCCCGCCGACGATCAAGGTCACGACCAACGAACAGCACCATACGGTGTATGTGTCGGCCAAGACGGGAACGATGAAGAACGTCGAGCGCGCCGATCTCGTGAACTTCATCAGCGATGCGGCGCTCGGCAGTCCCGATACGCTGCACGTGCGACTGCGGGGGGGCGCGACACCACAACAGCTTTCGGTGGTGACGAAGACCATCGTCGCGCTGGGCGTCGCACCGTCGAGAATCGAGATCGAGGCCGGGCCGGCTTCGGGCGCCGGCGGCGGCGGGGCTCACTCGCCAGGCGTCCCGGTCGAGGTGGTCGCCACGATCTCGCATGTCGACTTCCCGTCCTGTCCGCGTCAATCATGGGTCGCGATCGGCGGAGTCGAAAACCCGACGAGCAGCAATTTCGGGTGCTCGTACATCACGGCGATCGAGGCGCAGGTCGCCGATCCGCGTGACCTCGTCCAGGGCGAGACCGGCGGCCAAACCGATGCCACCTTGACCAACGCGGCCATCGATCGGCTTCATACCGACAAGGTCAAGAAGGCCGAAGTCGTCAACATTTCACAGGTCGGCGGTGGTGGAGGTCAATAATGGCCGTTTCTGCTGATACCAAGGCGCAAGGCGACGTTGCCCGCGGCGGTACCGCTGGCCGCGAGCGGTTTACCGCCTTCCTGGCCGACGAGGCGAGCGAGAAGGTGGTCCGCCAGTGCGTGACCGATCTCTCGCTGCCGTTCAGCTCGGTCCACCGCGGCGGCATCGCGCGCGCGATCACGCATCTCTCGACCGAGCGCACGCCGACCGTGCTGATGGTCGACGTCTCGGGTGTCGAGTTGCCGGTCAGCGAGATGCATCATCTCGCCGAGGTCTGCGAGCCGGGCGTTTCGGTGATCGTGGTCGGCGACCGCAACGATGTCGGGCTCTATCGCGACCTCACTCAGGCCGGCGTCAGCGACTATGTCGTGAAGCCGCTGACCCGGGCGCTGGTGCAGGCTGCGGTCCAGCCGCTGCTCGGCACCGGTCCGGCTCAGGCGGCGGCAGCGCCGCTCAGCCAGAAGCTCGGGCGGGTCGTCGCGGTGGTCGGCACGCGCGGCGGCGTCGGCGCGACGACCGTCGCGTCCAACCTCGCCTGGCATCTGGCGAACAACGAATCACGCCGCGTCGCGCTGGTCGATCTCGACCTGCATTACGGCGACGCCGCGCTGATGCTCGACGTCAAGGTCGGCGGCGGCCTGCGCGAGGTGCTGGAGAATCCTCAGCGCGTCGACGAGCTCTTCCTCGACCGGGCGATGACCCGGAGCGGCGAGCGTCTCTACCTGCTGGCCGGCGAGGAGAAGCTGGACCTGCCGTTGCGCCTCGATCCCAATGCGGTCGAGCCGCTGATGACATTGCTGCGCAAGCAGTTCCACTACGTCATCGTCGACGCGCCGCGCGGCCAGGAAGTGTTCCTGCGCCAGGTGCTCGACGCCGCCGGCGTCCGCCTGCTGGTTGCCGACCAGACGGCCCGGTCGGTGCGCGATACCTTGCGGCTCCGGCAATTCCTCGACTCGCCACAGCCGGGCCAGCGTAATATGCTGGTGGTGAACCGGGTCGGCGAGCAGGGCAAGGGTGGGATCGAGTTGAAGGACCTCGCGGCGACGATCGGCATGGCCGTCGATGTCGGCGTGCCCTTCCATCCGAAGACCGCCATCGCTGCCGCCAACGCGGGCCTGCCCGTGGTGGGCAACAGCAGTGGGCCGATCTCGCGATCGGTCGTCGAGATTGCCGAGGAGCTGAGCGGTCGCCGTGTGGCGCCGGCATCTCAGTCCGGCTGGCGGAGGTTCTTCAAATGATCAAGAATCGCTTCGGGCGCCGGATTATCGAAAGCGAGGGCCGGTCCCTCGTCTCGACGCCCGAGGCTGCGCCGAAGCCGAACGAGCCTTCCATGGTCATGGCGGGGCTCGAAGAGGCTCGCGAGCGCATTCGTGCCACGCTGCTGTCCCGCATCGACCCGACCGTTGCGTCCCGCATGGCGCCGCCGGTCCTGCGGGCGGAGATCCTCCGGCTGGTCGGCGAGATCGGCAACGAGGAGCGGGTCCAGCTCAACGCCCGCGAGGAAGACAAGCTCGTCCAGGAACTCCTGGACGACATGATCGGCCTGGGGCCGCTCGAGCCGCTGCTGCAGGACGAGTTGGTCACCGACATCATGGTCAACGGCCCGAACAATGTCTGGGTGGAGCGTCACGGCAAGCTCGAGCAGGTCGTGCTCAAGTTCCGCGACAACCAGCACGTCACCAACATCGCCCAGCGCATTGCCGCCGCCATCGGCCGGCGCGTCGACGAGGCGAGCCCGCTGGTCGACGCCCGTCTCGCCGACGGCAGCCGCGTCAATATCGTGCTGCCGCCGCTGGCGCTGTGCGGCCCGACCCTCTCCATCAGAAAATTCCCGTCCCGCAAGATCACGCTCGACGTGATGGTGCGGCAGGGCAACATCTCCGAGGCGCTCGCCCGCTTCCTCGAGATCGCGGCGCGCTCGCGCCTCAACATGGCGATCTCCGGCGGCACGGGCTCGGGCAAGACGACGCTCCTGAACGCGGTCTCGCGCTTCATCGATCCGGGCGAGCGCATCATCACCGTGGAAGACGCGGCCGAGCTGCAGCTGCAGCAGCCGCACGTGGTCTCGCTCGAAACCCGGCCGCCCAGCCTCGAAGGCACCGGCGAGGTGAACCAGCGCGATCTCGTCAAGAACGCGCTCCGTATGCGGCCCGACCGCATCATCCTCGGCGAGATTCGCGACGCCGCCGCCTTCGACATGCTGCAGGCGATGAACACGGGCCATGACGGCTCGATGTGCACGCTCCACGCCAACACGCCGCGCGACGCGCTCAGCCGTATCGAGAACATGGTGCTGATGAGCGGCATGGGCCTGCCCTTGCGCGCCATCCGCACCCAGATCGCCAGCGCGCTCGACGTGGTGGTGCAGATCGAGCGCATGCGCGATGGCGTCCGCCGCATCCAGAGCGTGATCGAGGTGGTCGGTCTCGAAGGCGAGATCATCACCACGCAGGATCTCTTCACCTTCAAGTGGGAGACCGAGAACCGCGACGGCTCGGTCCGCGGCAGCTTCCAGGCCAGCCGCTACCGGCCGCGTTTCCTCGACCGCATCGAGCAGGCCGGTCTCGGCCGCCGCTTCATCGAGCTGCTGGAGATGGAGGAGTGAGCCTCTTCACCATCCTGCTGATCGTCGGCGGCGTCATCGTCGTCGGCGCGCTGCTGCTGTTGGTGGGGGTCGACCGGGAACGGCTGGCGACGGTCCGTCGGCTCAAGTCGCTCGCCGCGCCGCCGCCGACCAAGGCGGTCGGCGACATCCCCCAGGTGGTCAAGGGCGACCCCTGGATGCAGTATGTGCCGGCCCAGATCCGGCCGCGCATCGACGACATGCTGGCCGCCACCGGCTATGCGATCCAGTTGCGCATGCTCCTGGCGATTTCGGCCGGCGGCGCGCTGGTCGCGGCGTTCGTCGAACTGGCGGCGCGTCCGGGGTTGGTCGCCTTCATCATCCTGATGATCGGCGGCATCGCCGCGCCGCCCTACTTCACGCTGCGCTATCTGCAGAAGCGTCACACCGCCAAGTTCCTGGACCAGTTCCCGGACGCGATCGACCTCATCGTCCGCGCCGTTCGCGCGGGCCTGCCGGTCGTCGGCGCGCTCGATGCCACCGGCCGGGAGATGCCCGATCCGGTCGGCATGGAGTTCCGGCTGATCACCGCCGACCTGCGAATCGGCATCGAGTTCGATGAGGCGCTCCGCCGTGCCGACACGCGCATCCGGCTCACCGATTTCAGCTTCTTTGTCGCCAGCCTGGTGCTGCAGCGCGAGAGCGGCGGCAACCTCTCCGAGACGCTGTCGATTCTTTCCGGGGTTCTGCGGCGCCGGCGCGAGCTGCGGATGAAGGTCGCGGCGATGACCTCCGAAGCCAAGACCTCGGCGATCGTGATTGCCTCCCTGCCGTTCGTCGCCAGCGGCGCTCTCGCGGTCATGAACCCGAATTATGTCGGCACGTTCTTCATCGATCCGAAGGGACCGTGGATCATCGGCGGCGCTGCGGCCATGCTGGCGATGGGTTGGATGACGATGAAGACGCTCATCGAGAACGCGGTGCGCTGATGGCGATCCAGCTGACGAGCGAAAATCTCCTCCTCGGCGCCGCCGCGGTCGGCGGCGTGATGGCGGTGGCGGCGATCGCGCTGCCGGACCGGCACTCGCGCATCCGCACCCGGCTCGACGCGATGAAGCCGGTGGTCGCCGAAGGAGCCGGCCCCGGAGGGCCGGCGGCGCCGGCGATCGGCGAGCGGATGAGCTCGCTCGGCGACAAGATCATCGGCAGCTTCCTGATCGGCCCGAAGGAGCAGGAGAAGATGGTCGAGCTCCTGGGCTCGGCCGGCATCTCGGGCAAGGACAAGGTGGCGATGTTCGTCGCCGGCAAGTTCACGCTGGCGATCATCCTCATCGTGCTGTCCTGGGTGCTCGTCTATGTGACCGGGCTGTTCCAGAGCACCTGGTACATGCGGGTGCTGATCATCCTGGTCTTCGCCCTGGTCGGCTGGCGGGCGCCGGACATGGTGGTGAACAGCTTCGGCACTCGCCGCAAGCGGCGGCTGCGCGACGGCATATCGGACGCGCTCGACCTCATGGTCATCTGCACGGAGGCAGGCCTGGGGCTCGAGCAGGGGATGGACCGGGTGGCGCGCGACATCGCGGTGTCCAATCCGGTGGTCTCGGAGGAGCTGAAGAAGACGACGGCCGAGATGAAGGTGCTGCCGCAGATGCGCGACGCGCTCGACAATTTCGCCAAGCGCAGCGGCCTGCCGATCGTCAAGAGCGTGGTGACCACGCTGGTCCAATCGATTCAGTACGGCACGCCGCTCAGCCATTCGCTGCGCGTGCTGTCGGGCGAGATGCGCGCCCATCGGATGCTGGAGATCGAGCGAAAGGCGGCGCAGCTGCCGGTGCTGCTGACGCTGCCGCTGATCATGTTCATCCTGCCCTGCCTGTTCCTTATCGTGGCCGGTCCGGCCGTGCTGAACACCATCGCGACGTTCGCCGGCCATCGCTGAACCCTTAACGGGGGAATTTCCGTGAAAGCATACCTGTCGATCGCGGTCGCCTGTGCCACCCTGGCGCTGGCCGCGTGCGGATCCGACGATTCCCAAAGCAAGGGCATGGCCGCTCTGAAGGATCCGAAGGCGGCCTTGACCGTCGCGGATGCGGCGCGGGAGAGCGGAGAGTTCAACGCCGCGATCAAGCTCTACAAGCGCGTGATCGACGAGCATGGCGACATGTACGAGGCGCATATGGGGCTCGCCCAGTCGCTGGCCGGCACGGGCGATTACGATGGCGCCGAGAAGGAGCTCCTGGCCACGAGCCAGATAGCACCGACCCGGCCCGAGCCGCACCTCATGATGGGCCGCATCGCTGTCGCCCGCCATCGTCCGTCCGAGGCGCTCATCGCCTTCGATGCCGCGTTGATCCTGGCGCCGGATTCGGCCGCCGGCTGGAACGGCAAGGGCGTGGCGCTCGACATGGAGGAGCGTCACGAGGAGGCGCAGCAGTGCTACCGGAACGGGCTGGCCAAGGCCCCGAAGGACCGCGTGCTCATCAATAACTACGGTCTCTCCCTGGCGCTCTCCGGCAATTACGACGAATCGGTGAAGCAGCTGACCGCTCTGGCGCAGGAGCCGACCGCCACCGCGCGCAATCGCCAGAACCTGGCGCTGGCCCTGGGTCTGCAAGGCGACGAGAGCGATGCGAGGGTGGTTGCCCGCACGGACCTGGACGAGCAGTCCGTCGCCAACAACCTGCGGTTCTATGCCGCGGCCCGCGAGGCGCCGATCCCGAAGGACGAGACGCCGGTCGCCTCGGTGATGCCGCTGGCGCCGGCCAGCGTCGCGGCGGTCGCGGCGGTCGCGGCGGTCGCAGCCCCTACACCCGCCCCGGCGCCGGCCAGTGCCGCGCCGGCACCGGACGCCTCGGCCGCTCAGACGAATCCGGCGAGTCCCGTGACGGCCTCGCCGCTACCCGCGCCGGCAGCGGCGGATTCGCCGCCTGCCGCGGCGCCCGCAACGCCAGCGCCGGCCGCGGATTCTCCGCCGGTTCCATTGCAGCCGGCGCCGGCGGCAACGGATGCGGCGGCTTCACCGCCATCGGCGCAGCCGGCCAATGCCGCGGCGCCGCCCGCAGGTTCCAAGCCGCAGTAGCCGGTCCGGCAGGCGATCGCATGATCGGTCGCAGCGCCGGGGGCCTCTGCTCGCGGGAATAGAGCGGAACGGCCGCTCGTCATACGCTACGGTTTATTAACGGGAACATGTTTCCCTGCGGCCTTGGATCGACCGGACGATCGAGGTGTGTGGCCTCGACTCTGTCCTTCGGATGGCGGAACGAGGAGGGCGCATGATTTCGGCGAGGCGCATGGTCCAGCGGGCCGTCGGGGTGCTCCGTCCGTTGCTCGGACGAGCGCGGGCCGAGCGATCGGGCGCTACGGCGGTCGAGTTCGCGCTGCTGCTGCCCGCGCTGGCCTACCTGATCTTCGGCGTCGTCGACATGGGCTTGATGATGTTCGCGTCGGAGGAAATGGATCTGGCGGCGAGCGAAGCCGTCCGCGAGATCCGCACCGGCGCGGTTCAGGCAGCGCTCGCGCAGGCAAATTCGAATTCCAGCGGCCAGTCCCTGTATGCCGGCGACTCGAACTGCATCGGCGCCACGACGACGGTCGCCAATTTCGCGACCTCGAACGCCACGACCAATTGCCTCGGCTTCACGGTGAACTCGACCGACACAGCCTCGACGGTGTTCGGCGAGCTCCTGTGCCACACCGTCCCGGTCGGCGGAACCACTGGCGCTTTCTTGAACTGCAACAACTTCAACTGGGACGTCCAGACCTACGGCTGCTGGCCCAACCAAACCTGCAGCAATCCGGCACCTACCGATCTCAGGACGGTGGCGCTCACCTACAACTCGAGCGGCAACCCGCAGACGTTTCTGACATCCCCGGGCTCGGCCGCCATCATCGTTGCCGTAATCGGATACAAATACCCATTCTTCACGCCGCTGATCGGCTGCTTCTTCGACGGCCCGGACTGCGGAGTCCCCGGCAAGCAGACGACGGCGCCGCTCAGGTATTATGCCGTCGTCCAGGCCGAGCCCTTCTGACCAGCTGAGACCGGAGCAATTCGCCATGAGTCAGAAGATCCCGTTCGGCTACCATTCGCGCAGCGCATTCCGGCGCGTCGTCAGGGATAGTCGCGGCGCCGCGGCGGTCGAGGCGGCGATGACGTTCCCCGTGCTGATCGCGATGATGCTCGGCATGCTCGAAATGTACTTCTACATGGAGGCGAGCCACCGGGTCACCGCGGCGGCACAGCTGACGGCCGATCTCGTCGGCCGGCAGGCCACCGTGAACAACGGCACGGGCCCGGCCAGCTCCACCCCCATGAGCGCAATCTTTTCGGCGTCGCTCGTCATGCTGAGCCCGATGCCGGTCTCGTCATCCGTGCCGACGACGAGCAATTCGACCAACCCCGCGATCGATGTGGCCAGCATCCTGTTCGGCAACCCGACGGTGACAACGAACAATCTCAGCTGTTCGGCGTCGACCACCGGTCCGGCGACAGGCGAGAGCAACGGTGTTGCGAACTATTGCCACGGCATCGATTGGGAGCTCGCCGTCGGCGGCGCGACGGCAAAGGCCAACACCACCGCCGTCTACACGAACTTCGTCAACGGCTGCACGGCATCGAACCTCACGGCCTGCTACTGCGTGTTGACATCGGCTTCGATCGGCAACCCCGTTCCGTTCTGCGTCGCCGGCCAAAGCATCATCTACGTTCGGGTCGACTACACCTACACGGATCCAATCGCCTTTTTCTTTCCGATATTCCTGGGCAGCAACCAAATCGTGATTTCCGAGAGCGCCTTCGTCACGCCGCGGCAGGTGACCTATGTGCCGCTATGCACGACCGCGTCGTCTTCTTCCTGCGCCTGAAGCCCGAAACCTGATGGAGAATACCGTGATGCTCCCCAATTTGATCCGCACCGGGCTGCGACGTCTGCGCGACGACGAGCGCGGCAGCGTCGCGATGGTCGTGGGGGTCACGATCATCATGCTGACCCTGCTGGGGGGGCTCGCGATCGACACAGGCAGGATCTTCCTGGCGCGGGACCGGCTGACCCATTCGCTCGACGACGCCGGCCTCGCGGTCGCCGCGGGTTCGATCGGCTACACCTCGGGCAAGGGTACGTGCGGGAATACCTACCTGACCAATATCGCGGACAAGTTCGTCAATGCGAACTTCGATGCGAGCCTCGGCCCGTACAGGAACATCACGGTCTGCCAGTCTACGGACGGCTCCGGCGTGGTGGTGGCCGCGCAGGTTCAGGTCCCGACGGTCTTCATGTCGATCCTTGGCTTCAGCACGGTGACGGCGACCGTGAACTCTCAGATCAGGAGCACGGGCAACGGTCTGGAAGTGGTGCTGGTGCTGGACAACACCGGCTCGATGACCGGCGGCATGAGCAGCTGCACCCGTTCGACGACGCAGACCGACGGTACGTCGTACAACGGCGAGGCCTTCGGCTGCCTGCTCAACGCCAGCTTCCAGCTGCTGAACACGCTCTACAACGTCGGATCGGGCACGACCGCCGTCACGTCGCCGCCGGCGGCGCTGTCGACGCTCTATGTCGGGCTCGTGCCGTTCACGACGGCCGTCAACGTCCTCAACGAGAACAAGGTGACACTGAGCAGCTCGACCCTCTCGAACTACAACCAGGTCATGGGCGCCACCGACTGGAACGTGACAGTCGGGCAGATCGTCAACACGACGGCCGCGGCGTTCACCGGCACGAATGGTACGCCGGCTGCGACGGATCCGCTCTGCGCCTATAACGGGACCTGGAAGCCTGCCGCCGACGACTACATCGCGGCGATGGATCTGGTCCATCTGGCGCAGGATATCTGTGCCCAATATGTATCGACGACCTTCTCGAGCAACGTTCAGCAGTACACGTCCGGTCACCCGAACCTGAACAACTACTACCTTGCCGATTGGTTGAACACGGCCACCGGGATCAGCGGCATCAGCGGCGTCGGTTCCTCCTATTCGGGACTCGGCTGGGACGGCTGCGTCGAGGAGCGCACCAGCAAGGGGGACCCCCAGACCGTCACGGTCACGACCAGCTCGGGCGCGCCCAGCGTCACGGCGGCACCCTATTATGATTACAATATTACCGCGACATCGCCCTCCACTTATGCGGAGTATGACTACAGCATCAACTATACGAGCCTGACCACCGGCACGACGCCGCCTGCCTCGCAATTCTGGCACATTCTGCGGGTCATACGGAACGGCTCCTATCTCCCGGGCGAGGGAGAGCCGAACCGGAGCGACTTCAAGTCGATGTATTATAACGGTACCCCGACGACGGGCATCTACTGCACCGGCACGTCGTGCGCCACCAAGACAAGCTCGAACTGCTCGGGCTGCACCTTCTACCAGGTGACGGAGCACAATTTCCCGAACCCGTTCTATGACGTGCAGAGTTGCTCGTCCTACACGACCAACGGGAACACCACCTGCACGGTCTCGTCGGCAACCACGCATGCCTGGGCAGGCGGCGCAACCCCGAAGTCGGGCGCCACGACACTGACGTATGTGGCCGGGACGAAGCCGGTCGCCACCAACTACTACTGGGGCGCGCCGAACAACAGCGGCGGCTCGAACGACTCGAACTACGAATGCATCGCCTCGCATATGGCGCCGCTCGACAACAGCTACACCGACATCTCCAACGCGCTGCTGGGCATGAACGCCAACTACAACACCGACCAGGAGCCGGGCGTGGCCTGGGCGGCGCGGATGCTGTCCTATGACGGCACGAACTATCATCCGCCCTTCCAGTCGGTCTCGACGATCGATGCGACCGCCTCGACCGGCGCGCTTGCGTGGAAGAAGGCGATCGTGTTCCTGACCGACGGCACGCCGAACCTGGTGGCCAACACGCCTTCGGCTTACTCGTACGGAATCAATACCTCCACCGGCCCGTGGGCGCAGACGACCATGACCGGCACGAACGCTCCCGCCTACGCCCAGCCGCCGCTCGCGGCCTACGGCAACAACACCGGCCCGGTCAATACCAACAATGCGACCTTGCCGGCCGCCGGCAGCAACACCTACACGCTCGGCTGCAGTTACGGGAACTCAAACAGTTCGGGCGTCAGTGATCAGGCCCAGATCATGTGCCGGGTGTACCAGCTCTGCTCGGAGATTCGGGGTCAGGACTACTACGTCTACACCGTATTCTTCCAAGACTCGGGGAACATCACGTCGAACATGACCGTCTTCATGACCGACTGCACAGCGGATGGTAGCGGCAATATCGATGCGACGAAGATGTACACGGCCAGCGACCAGGCGAGTATGTCCGCAGCCTTCGGCGCGATAGCAGACCAATTGAACAATCTACGAATATCGCACTGACGGGAATCGGCTCCGGCGAGCCCCTTCCCGCGGCGGCGCTCCTTCCGGGGCGCCGCCGTTTCTATTCGTCCGAAGCGGCCTTGGGCGGTATCGCCGTGCCCGCCGCCGGCGGCTCCGGCAGCCCGGCGGCGACGGCCTGTTCGAGCCGGCCCAGGTTCGCCGTCTCGGCGCCGCGCGAGCGCTGCTCGCGGGCGATCTCGGCCAGCAGCTCGCGCAGCTTGCGGTCGATCTCGGCCTGGGTCGCGGCGATCTTGGCGTCGACCCCGTCCAGCGCCGCCTGGTCGGCCGGCTGCGTCGCGAGACGCTGCTGGACCAGGCCGGCGAGCCGGAGCGCCGTCGCCGCGTCCTCGGTCAGCTGCTTCGAGACTGCGCCGAGCTGAGCGGTGTTGCTGCCGAGCCGGTCGAGCGCCGTGTGGGCCTGGGCCAGCTTCGCCGTGAGGTCGGGATCGGCCGGCGCCGCCCCGGTGGCCAGGCGCCGGCCGATCTCGCCGGTCAGCCCGTAATAGGCGGCGGCCTCGGTGCCGCGCTCGGCGTGGAGCGTGGCGACGGCCTGCTCCTGCCGGGCGAGGTTGTCGTGGAGCCGGTCGGCATCGGCGGCGAGCGTCGCGGTTTCCGGACTGGCCGGCCCCGCCGCCGGTAGCGGCAGCGCGGCTGGTGAGGGCGGTGGGGGCGGCTGGGGTAACGGTGCCGGTGCGGGCGGCGCCGGCGCCGGAGCCGCCGGCCGGGCAGACGGTGCCGCAGCGGGCGGCGCGTTGTCGTCGTCATCGTCGCCCGGCGGCGGTGCCGCCAGGACGGCGCTCTGGAGCATGACGGCCGGAACCGCGGCCAGAACCCAGGAAACCCGACGCATGGGAACCCTCGACCATCCCGCTTCGCCGGCGGGTTCCCTGGCGTAGCCTCGCCGCCGCCGGCGCGCAACACCTGCGAGGCCCCGCCGGCTTGACCCTCCGCGGGAAGGATGGCTATATCGCGCGCCCCTCCGGCCGGATGGCAGAGTGGTTATGCAGAGGACTGCAAATCCTCGTATGCGAGTTCGATTCTCGCTCCGGCCTCCATCATCCCCCCGCCCGCAACATCCGATCGCGAACACGCCGCTGACGCGGGCGTGGCTCCAGGAGCCCAGCCGAAAATATGCCTTTGTCACAGAAGGCGTTTTCGTCATCCCCGCGAAGGCGGGGATCCAGAGTCCCGGGTCCCGGCGCTTGTGGTCCTGGATTCCCGCCTCCGCGCGAATGACGATAACTATTTGGGATAGAGGGATTTATTTCCGGTTAGGCTCCAAGGCGTGCCGATCGGTCGTTGACCGCTCCGTGATACGTAACATATAACACCCATTGGTACCGGCGGGTGTGGATGCACATGGCCATTCGCGGATGCAGGACGAAGGCGACGCGGCAATTCCTCGCCGGCCAGCGGGTGCGCGAGTTCCAGGGGTTCGCGCCGGCCGCCGCCAAGGCGCTGACGAAGCTCCAGGCCGCGGCGAGGCTCGGCGACCTTCGGAACCCGCCGTCGAATCGCTTCGAGGCGCTCGGCGGCGATCGAAGCGGGCAGTACAGTATTAGAATCAACGAACAGTGGCGGGTGTGTTTCAGCTGGGTTCCGACGGGGCCGGTGCCCGAGGGAACCGACATTCTCGAGGTCGCGGGCGATGCCGATGACGTCGAGATCGTAGATTATCACTGAGGAACCAAGGCCATGGCCTACGCGATCGACAATCTTCCGGCCATCCATCCGGGCTCGTTCCTGCGCGATGAGCTCGCTGCGCTCCATTTGAGCGCGCGCCGGTTCGCCGACCATATCGGCGTTCCGCCCAACGCCGTGACGTCGATCATGAACGGCGAGCGTTCGATCACGGCCCAGATGGCGATCCGGCTCGGCCAGGCAGTCGGCACCACGGCCGAGTATTGGATGAATTTGCAGGCGATCTACGATCTGAAGCGGGCTCGGGCCGAGCTGCCGCCGGCGGCGCGCGAGATCAGGCAGATCGTCGCTGCCTGACTATCTCGTCGAATCGAAAAAGATCCTCGTCCCCACCTTCGCGGGGATCCAGCCGCAGCAACACCCATCGGTCGGCTATGCCTGCCGCAGCGTCTCCCTGACGCGCTGCAGCGCCGCGACCGTGCGAAGCTGCGTGTCGGCGTCGAAGCGGGGCGAGGGGATGGCGACGCTGATGGCGAGCGTCGGGTCGAGCGCGATGCCGATGCCGATCACGCCCAGCGTGTGTTCCTCCTTGGCGACGGCATAGCCGCGCTCGCGGGTGCGGGCGAGGTCCCGCCGCAAGGCGGCCTCGTCGGTCAGCGTATGGGCGGTGAAGCGCGTCCGATGTGCTTCGGCGAGATAGGCGTCGAGCGCCGCCGCCGGCAGCGCCGCCAGGATCGCCTTTCCGGCAGCAAAGCCGTGCAGCGGGAAGCGCAGGCCGGTCTGCGGCGTGAAGCGCAGGAAATGGCTCGATAGCGCCACCTCGACCGCCTCGATCTCCGAACCCCGCCGCACGAACAGGCTCGACGTCTCGCCGGTCGAGGCGGTCAGCTCGCGCAGCACCGCGCGAGCCCGGTCCTCCAGCGGCGCCGGCGTGCCGGTCGTCAGGCGTTGCAGCGCCGGCCCGGTGACGTAGGTCCGGTCCGCCGCCTGGGCGAGCCAGCCGCGATCGGCCAGCGTTCCCAGCAGGTAGGAGAGGCTGCTCTCCGGGATGCCGGTGGCCCGGCTGATCGCGCGGGCATTGGCGGGGCCGCGGCGGGCGACCTCCTCCACCACGTCCAGCGCGCGCGCCGCCGACTTGACGGCGGCACCGGATTGAAGTTTCATACTCATGGATTTCATGGATATGAAAAACGTCACGAACCGTCAAGCCGGCGAGGATCGTGACCCCGACGAGGAAACGGATGAGCGTGACCAGCCTGGAAGACCGTCTGCGCGGCCATAAGAACCCGGTCGAGATGCTGCGCAACTCGCAGGCCGGGCCGAACGCCTATCCCGGCGTGCCGGCCGAGTACACCAACTGGCGCGATGAGGTGATGGCCTGGCAGAAGACCTGCGTGCTCTTCAACCAGACCTACCACATGGCCGATCTGGCCGTGGAGGGGCCGGATGCGCTGAAGCTCCTCTCGCATCTCGGCGTCAACAGCTTCACGGGCTTCCAGGTGGATCGGGCGAAGCAGTTCGTGCCGTGCAGTCCCGACGGCTATGTGATCGGCGACGTCATCCTGTTCCATCTCGCCGAGAACAGCTTCAACCTCGTCGGCCGGGCGCCGGTGCTGAACTGGGTCCAGTATCACGCGGCGACGGGCGGCTACGACGTGAAGGTCGAGCTCGACCAGCGCACGGCGCTGCGCACCGACGGCAAGCGCAAGTCCTATCGCTTCCAGGTCCAGGGCCCGAACGCGATGAAGGTGATCGGGAAGGCCCTGGGCGCGGCGCCGCCGGACCTCAAGTTCTTCAACATGACGCATGTGACGCTCGGCGGCCGGACCGTGCGGGCGCTGCGCCATGGCATGGCGGGGCAGCCGGGCTTCGAGTTCTTCGGGCCGTGGGAGGATCGCGACGCGGTCCACGAAGCGCTCGTCCGGGCCGGCGAGGAGTTCGGCATGCGGCTCGTCGGCGGCCGGGCCTATTCCTGCAACACGCTCGAATCCGGCTGGATTCCGTCGCCGCTCCCCGCGGTCTATTCGGGCGAGGCGATGAAGCCCTACCGGGAATGGCTGCCGGCGACGGGGTACGAGGGCTCGGCATCGCTCGGCGGCAGCTTCGAATCGGCAACGATCGAGGACTACTACTTCACGCCGTGGGACCTGGGGTACGGGCTCTTCGTCAAATTCGACCACGATTTCGTCGGCCGGGAGGCGCTGGAGCGCATGGCCGCGACGCCGCCCCGGCGCAAGAAGGTCACGCTGGCGCTCGAGAACGAAGACGTGATGCGGGTGATCGCCAGCCAGTTCGGCAAGACGAACCGCGCGAAATTCATCGAGTTCCCGTCGGCGGTCTATTCGATGCATCCGTTCGACAGCGTGCTGGTCCACGGCAAGATCGTCGGCGTGTCGACCTGGGTCGGGTACAGCGCCAACGAGGGACGGATGCTGACGCTGGCCGTCATCGATTCGGAGCACGCGGAGCCGGGGACCGAGGTGACCTTCCTGTGGGGCGAATCGGGCGGCGGCTCGTCGAAGCCGACGGTCGAGCGCCATGTCCAGGCCGAGATTCGCGCGATCGTGAGCGCGGTTCCCTATGCGGAGGCAGCGCGCAAGACCTATGCGGAAGGCTGGCGCACCCGGCAGACGTGATTTTCCCGCTTTGCCGCGCGGCTCGACTCGCGCGGTAGACAGGTATAAAATGTAATATCAGTTCTAACTGCCTAGCGGGGTTGGCGAAGATCTCACAGAATATTGTCTAATCAACGAAGCTCTAAATGGGGGAATCTCCGTGACGACGGCACTCTTGAAACATCGCTCGTTCGCCCTGGCCTCGAGCGTTTCCGCCCTGGCGCTGCTGACCATGGCCGGTCCGGCCGTCGCCCAGCAGAGCCAGACCCCGGCGCCGGTACAAACCGCGCAACGCTCCGGCACCCTCGAAGAAATCGTGGTCACCGCCGAGAAGCGCGCCGAGAACGTCCAGCAGGTGCCGATCGCGGTTTCGGCCTTCACGTCCCAGACGCTGCAGGACAAAGGCGTCACCGACATTCACGCGCTGACCAACCTGACGGCCGGCGTCAATCTCGATTCCAGCTCGCCGTTCTCGGGCGATACCTCGGTGCTTTCGGCCTCGATTCGCGGCATCGGCCAGGACGATTTCGCCTTCAACCTCGATCCCGGCGTTGGCGTCTATGTCGACGGCGTCTACCTCGCCCGCACCTTCGGCGCGAACCAGAACCTGCTCGACGTCGACCGGGTCGAGATCCTGAAAGGCCCGCAGGGCACGCTGTTCGGGCGGAACACGATCGGCGGCGCCATCAACATCATCACGCGCACGCCCGGCGACCAGTTCTGGTTCGAGGGCGAGGTCACCGGCGGCAGCCTCAATCGCCGCGACATCGCGGTCACGGCAGACGTGCCGATCACCGACAACCTGCTCTCGTCGTGGACGGTCAGCTCGCAGGAGCGCGACGGCTATCAGCGGCGCGTCCCGTACACCCAGGCGACGCCCTTCGTGGCGGATAACCCCAGCCCGTTCAATGGCGGCACTGCGACCTCGGACACCGATGGCGGGCTCAACTCGCAGACGATCCGCGCCAAGTTCCTCTACAAGGCCGCGGACAATCTGAACTTCACCCTCA
>DATGFU010000039.1:0-12929 GCA_035308865.1 Allostellaceae bacterium
CCGCAATCGCCACCGTGAGCGTGCCGGCCTTCGCCTTCGAAACCGAGGCCAGGAACGTCTACATCATCGACTACGACACCAAGGCGGTGCTCTTCGACAAAGGCGGGGAGGAGCACATCCCGACCGCCTCGATGAGCAAGATGATGACGGCCTATGTCGTGTTCCAGCAGCTGCGCTCGGGCAAGCTCAAGCTCGACGACGAGTTGCCGGTCAGCGAGCGGGCCTGGCACACCTTCGGCTCCAAGATGTTCGTGCCCTACGGCCATGGCGAGAAGGTCAAGGTCGAGGATCTGATCCGCGGCATGATCGTCGAATCCGGCAACGACGCCTGCATCGTCCTCGCCGAAGGCATCGCGGGGTCGGAAGAGGCGTTCGCTGACATGATGAACCAGGAGGCCAAGAAGCTCGGCCTCAACGACAGCCATTTCATGAACGCCACGGGCCTGCCGATCGACGACCACTACATGAGCCCGCACGACCTGGCGATGCTGGGCGCGCACCTGATCTCGGACTTCCCCGAGTACTACCATTACTTCTCGGAGATCGACTTCACCTACGGCACCGACGAGAAGACCGGCAAGCCGATCAAGCAGGGCAACCGCAATCCGCTGCTCTACAACAGCGCGGGGGCCGACGGCATCAAGACCGGCCATACCGAGGAGGCCGGGTTCAGCCTGACCGCCTCGGTCAAGCGCGGCGACCGCCGCATCATCGTCGTGGCGACAGGGCTCAAGAGCATGAAGGGCCGCAGCCGCGAGGCCGAGAACATCGTCGACTTCGCCTTCCGCGAGTTCGCCAACTATCGCATCGCCAAGAAGGGCGAGGAGATCGACCAGGCCGACGTCGCGATCGGCGAGAAGACCAAGGTCCCGCTGATCGCCACGCAGGATCTCGTCGTCACGATGTCGCGTGTCGCCCGCAAGGACATGAAGGTCACGGTCGCCTATGACGGGCCGCTGGTGGCGCCGGTCGCCGCCGGCGCGCCGGTTGCCACGCTGACCGTGAGCGCGCCCGATTTCGCGCCGCAGAGCATCCCGGTCGTGACCGCCGCCGACGTGCCGCGGCTGGGGCCGCTGGGACGGATCCGGGTATCGCTCGACTACCTGATCTGGCGCGGCAAGTCGTGACTTCACGCGGGCGGCTGATCGCCTTCGAGGGCGGCGAGGGCGCCGGCAAGAGCACGCAGATCAAGCTCCTCGCGGATCATCTGGCTGAGCAGGGGATCGCAGCGCTCGCCACCCGCGAGCCCGGCGGTACGCCGGAAGGGCAGGAGCTGCGCCGGCTTCTCCTGGGCGCAGGCGGCGCCGAGTGGCGGCCGATGGCGGAGACGCTGCTGATGGTCGCCGACCGGGCCCAGCACATCGAGCGGGTCATCGCGCCGGCGTTGGCCGCCGGGCAGACAGTGCTGACCGACCGGTTCGTCGGCTCAACGCTGGCCTATCAAGGCGCCGGTCGCGGCGTGTCCGGCCCCTTCATCCGGGGGCTGCATCGCGACGCCTGCGGCGACCTGTGGCCGGATCTGACGATCGTGCTCGATCTCGATCCGCGGGTCGGCCTCGCCCGAAGCCGGCGCCGCCTCGCCGCGTCCGGAAGCGACGAGGCGCGTTTCGAGGCGCTCGATCTCGCCTTCCATGAGCGGGTGAGGGAGGCATTTCTTGACCTCGCCTCGGCGCCTGGGCCGGCCGTCGTGATCGACGCGTCCCGCCCGGTCGAGGAGGTCGCCGCAACGGTCCGAACCGCGGTCGCCGGCCTCTTCGGGGAATGAATAGGCCGGGCCGGCGTCATTTTCTGTATGCTGCCGCGACGGGCCGGAACAGCGGATTTCAACCCGGCGGCGCGGTGCGCTAAGGTCGCCGCGAAACCGGGGGATCAACCGATGATGGGTGCAGGGTGACGGAGCTGCCGGACGCGGACGTAGAGGTCCAGACCCGATCTCTCCGGAAGCTGAGGGTCATCCTGGGTGTCGTGGGGCTTCTGGTCATCGCCGCGTCCCTCGTGCTGCTGATCTGGGGCGACGACCTGTTGCTGGCCGCCACGGCGGGGCACTTTGTCACGGCGCCTGCCGCCGCCTCCGCGAGCCGCCCGAACGACAGGGCCGAGGCCGACCGGCAGGATCTGGACGCCCTCGACCAGTTCGCGACGCTGGACGCCGGCCTGACCGACCAGACGCGCGCCGCCTTCGAGACCGAGCGTCAGGCCATCGCCGCACATGCCGGAACCCTGACGCCGCCGCAGCTTGCGCTCGGCGTCGCGAAGGCGGTGGCAAGAGCCGGCAACCGCGCCAGCCGGGTCGACTTCGCCGGCAATCCCGCCATCTTCAACCGGCTGCCGATCCGGCTGGAGCGGTTCGTCGAGGGCGTGTTCATCGTTGCGGCCCAGGGTCCGGCCGTGCCGCTGCTCGGCGCAAAGGTCGAGACGATCGGCGGCAAGGACCTCGACGAGCTCTCGGCGGCCTATCGGCCATTCGCCGGCGGCGGAACCGATTCCGGCCGGCAGGCCGCCGGCCTTTGGTTCCTCGAATCGCCTTCCGCCCTCAACGCGGTCGGGCTGCTGCCCAGCCCCGCCGACGCGGTACTGCAGGTGACGCTGCCCGACGGGACGGCGCAGTCCGTAACCCTCGCCGCGATCCCCGGCGATGCCGCCGCCAGGCCGGAGGGCTGGAAGGAGCTACTCGGTACGGCACGGCCGCTGTCCTTGCGCGAGCTTGGCCGGGCCTTCTACGGACAGGCCGTGGCCGATGGGCTCTATCTGCGCCTCGACCGGGTAGAGGATGACGAGCACGGCCCTATCGGCCAGCAATTCGCGGCACCGCTGTCGCATTTCGGACCGGGCAGCCTGCGTTGGGCCGTGCTCGACCTGCGCCGCACCGCCAGCGGCTCCTACACCCGGATCGGCAGGCCGCTACGGAATCTGCCGTCGCTGGTGCCGGAGAGCGGCCATGTCTTCGTGCTGACCGGCCCGCGGACGGTCGGCCCCGGCATGATCATCGCGTCCTGGACGAAGGCGCTGCTCGGGTCCCGCGCGATCATCGAAGGGGAACCGGTCGGCGACACGCTGCAGTTCTGGTCGCAGGAAGGGCCGCCGCTGGTGCTCCCCAATTCCGGCATCGTCGTCGACTTCGCCACGGCCTATCACGACCTGGAGCACGGCTGCGGCGGGCTCTCCTGCTACTGGCCCGACAAGGTCTACGGCGTCGCCGCCGGCAGCCTCGCGCCGAGCGTCATGGTCCACTGGCGGTTCGACGATTACCGCCAGGGCATCGACCCGATCCTGGCCCGGCTCGCCGACATGACCCGGTCCCGCGAGCTGGCCGCGAAATCGCCGTGACGGCGACGGCGCACCCGTCGTACTGAACCGCAAACGCCATGGCCGTCGCAGCGATGATCGACACGGAGTCCGACCCGCGCGCCCCGCGGCGCAATCCGGCGCTGCTCGGGCACGGCGCGGCCGAGGCGGCGCTCGCCCAGGCGGCGCGGTCGGGCAGGCTGCCGCACGCCATCCTGATCGGCGGCCCGCGCGGTATCGGCAAG
Source organism: Allostellaceae bacterium (assembly GCA_035308865.1). Taxonomy (GTDB): domain Bacteria; phylum Pseudomonadota; class Alphaproteobacteria; order ATCC43930; family CGMCC-115725; genus DATGFU01. Next base: position 3,531 of record DATGFU010000039.1, read on the forward strand.
GCGACGCTCGCCTATCGCTTCGCCCGCTGGCTGCTGGCGGACGGCGCGGCGGGGCAGGGGGCCGGCCTCGCCGTCGATCCTGCCCATCCGGCGGCACGGCGGATCGCCTCGGGCGGCCATGCCGACCTCTTCACCGTCGAGCGCCAGTGGGACCCGAAGCGCAAGCGGCTGCGCAGCGAGATCATCGCGGAGGACGCGCGCGCCATCGCCGATTTCTTCCACCTCACCCCGGCCGAAGGCGGCTGGCGGATCGCGATCGTCGACGGCGCCGAGGAGATGAACCGCACCGCCGCCAACGGCATCCTCAAAATCCTCGAGGAGCCGCCGCGCCAGGCGCTGCTGCTGCTGGTGAGCCACGCCCCCGGCCGGCTGCTGCCGACCATCCGCTCACGCTGCCGGACGCTGAAGCTGCAGCCGCTGGCGGAAGAGGAGGTGATGGCGCTGCTGGCGGAACGCGAGCCCGGGCTGTCCGATACCGACCTTCAAGCTTTGGCGCACCTCGCCGAAGGCTCGATCGGCCGCGCGCTGGAACTCGCCGAGTCCGGCGGGATCGCGCTGCACCGCGCGCTGGTGGGACTGCTCGCTGGCTTGCCGCGCCTCGATGGCGTCGCGCTTCACGCCCTCGCCGACACGGTCGCCCGCGGCGAAGATGACGGGTTCCGCACGCTCCGCGACCTGCTGCTCGACCTGCTGCGGCGCGTGGCGCTGGGCGGCGTCGACCGGACCCGGCTCGCGGCGGAGGAGGGGGAGGGGGCGCTCGTCGCCCGTCTCGCCGGGATGGCCCGGCCGGAAGCCTGGCTCGACCTCTGGGAAGAACTGCGCACGCTGTTCGCCCGCGCCGAGGCGCTGACGCTGGATCGGCGGCAAGTGATGCTGGATGCGTTCCTCAGGATAGAAGCCCTGCTGCGACAGGCATGACGATGGCGGCCAACAGCCGGAATACTTCGGCGGATCGGCGATTGACGATAATCATGAGCCCCGATGGAAAGGAGCGCGTGCTGATCGTCCAACGGCCAGACGGACATTATTCATATCGCCGACAGTGGCGCTCCGGGGAGACGAGTAATCATCCCGATAGTCCGATATTCGAGTCCGACTTCTTAGAGGGGGGACCCTGGGGACCGCCCGGCCCGTATTGTGGCATCTACGACTCCGAGCATACTGCCGAGCAGGAGGCCTTCTACAGAGTCTCGTGGCTCGCGTACCGCAAGCCGCATTGATCGCTCCCCCCGCCTGTGAGAGAACCACCGGCCTTCGCAGATGCAGCGAGGCGGGAGCCCGCGTATGGCCGAGAGCCGAGACTTCTTCATCACCACGCCGATCTACTACGTCAACGACAAGCCCCATATCGGCCACGCGTATACGACGATCGCGTGCGATACCATCGCCCGGTTCATGCGGCTGGACGGGCGGCGCGTGTTCTTCCTGACCGGCACCGACGAGCACGGGCAGAAGGTCGAGAAATCGGCCGCCGCGGCGGGCGAGGCGCCGCTCGCCTTCTGCGACCGGGTGAGCGCCAATTTCCGCGATCTCGCGCGGGTGCTCGACATCTCGAACGACGACTTCATCCGCACGACGGAGCAGCGGCACATCCTCTCATGCCAGGCGTTGTGGCAGGAGCTGGAAAAGCGCGGCGAGATCTATCTCGGCACCTACGCCGGCTGGTACGCGGTGCGCGACGAGGCGTTCTACGGCGAGGACGAGGTCAGCGCGCCGGATGCGGAAGGGAGGCGCTTCGGGCCGAGCGGCGCGCCGGTCGAGTGGGTCGAGGAGCCGAGCTATTTCTTCCGCCTCTCGGCCTGGGGCGACCGGCTGCTGGAGCTCTACGAGAAGAACCCCGGTTTCGTCCGGCCGGAGAGCCGGCGCAACGAGGTCATGAGCTTCGTGCGGCAGGGGCTGAAGGATCTCTCGGTCTCGCGCACGACCTTCTCCTGGGGCATCCCGGTGCCGGGCAATCCCGAGCACATCATGTATGTCTGGCTCGACGCGCTGACCAACTACATCACCGCGGCGGGCTACCCCGACACGGAGGCCGCGTCCTTCCGGGCGTTCTGGCCGGGCCATCACGTCGTGGGCAAGGACATCGTCCGCTTCCACGCGGTCTACTGGCCGGCCTTCCTGATGGCGGCCGGGCTGGCGCCGCCGCGCGCGGTGATGGCGCATGGCTGGTGGACGGTCGAGGGCGAGAAGATCTCGAAATCGCTCGGCAATGCGATCGATCCTTACGAGCTGCTGGAGACCTACGGGCTCGACCAGACGCGCTACTTCCTGCTGCGCGAGGTGCCGTTCGGCCAGGACGGCGATTTCTCGCGGCGGGCGATGATCAACCGGATCAACGCCGACCTCGCCAACAATCTCGGCAATCTGGCGCAGCGTACGCTGAGCCAGGTGCAGCGGAACCTGGAGGGGAGGGCGCCCGCCATCGCGAACCCGAACGAGGCGGACGAGGCGCTGCTTAGCGGGGCGCGGGCGCTGCTGCCGGCACTGCGCGAGGCGATCGGCCGCTTCGAGCTACACGTCATGCTGAACCGCATCTGGGCGGTGCTCGATGAGGCCAACCGTTACATCGTTCAGCAGGCGCCGTGGACGCTGAGGGAGACCGATCCGGCGCGGATGGCGACAGTGCTGGCGGTGCTGATCGAGGTGATCCGCATCGCCGGGATCCTGGTGCAGCCGGTGATGCCGCGCTCGGCCGCGGCACTGCTCGACCAGCTGGCCGTGCCGGCTAACGCGCGCGACTTCGCGGCGATCGCTGCGCATCCGGTGTCGCCCGGCACACTGCTGCCGCCGCCGACCGGCGTCTTCCCGAAGATCGAGAAGCTCACGTGATGCTGGTCGACAGCCACTGCCATCTCGATTTCCCGGACTTCGCGGCGGAGCGCGACGCGGTGATCGCGCGCGCCCGGGCGGCCGGCGTGCAGACGATGCTCACCATCTGCACCAAGATCACCGAGTTCGCGGACATCCGGGCGATCGCAGAAGCCGATCCGGACATCTGGTGCACGGTCGGGATCCACCCGCACGAGGCCGAGCCGGAGCCCGACACGAGCGTCGACCGCCTGATCGAGCTGACACGCCATCCCAAGGTCGTGGGGATCGGCGAGGCCGGGCTCGATTTCCACTACGACCATAGCCCACGCGACCGGCAGCGCGAGGTCTTCCGCACCCACATCGCGGCGGCGCGCGAGGCCGGCGTGCCGCTGGTCGTCCATACCCGCGAGGCCGATGACGAGACCGGCCAAATCCTCGCCGAGGAGAGCCGCGGCGGCGCACTCACGGGCGTGCTGCATTGTTTTTCGTCGGGCGTCGATCTGGCGCGGCGGGGGCTGGACCTCGGCTTCTACGTCTCGTTCTCCGGCATGGTGACCTTCAAGAAAGCCGACGAACTCCGTGAAATCGTTCGCGAAGTGCCGCTCGACCGGATCCTGGTCGAGACCGACGCGCCGTATCTCGCGCCCGTGCCGCTGCGCGGCAAGCGCAACGAGCCGGCCTTCGTCGTCCACACGGCGCGCGCGGTCGCCGAGTTGAAAGGCGTGTCGCCCGAGGCGCTGGCCGAGGCCACCACGGCAAACTTCCACCGGCTCTTCACCAAGACGGTGCCGAAGGCTTGATGAAGGTCACGCTGCTCGGCTGCGGCGGCTCGCAAGGCGTGCCCTCGGCCACCGGCGACTGGGGCGCCTGCGACCCGAGCAATCCCAGGAACTGGCGCCGCCGGCCGGCCGTGCTCGTCGAGACCGAGACGGCGGCGGGCGAGGCCAGGACGCTGCTGATCGATGCGCCGCCGGAGCTACGCGAGCAGCTGATCCACGCGCGCGCCAAGCGGATCGACGGGGTGCTGTTCACCCACGACCATGCGGATCACATCCACGGGATCGACGACCTCCGGCCCTTCGCGCGGTTCGGCCATGCGCCGATCCCGACCTTTGCGTCACCGGCCGTGACCGGCGCCCTGCGGCGGCGTTTCGGATATGCGATTTCGAAAGAGGAATCTGGACCTTATCGGCCAATCCTCACCTTGTGTGATATCCAGGACGAGGGCGTCGTCTCCGGCATTCCGGTTGTCGCATTCCCGCAGGATCACGGGTTCGGGCCGTCGACCGGCTTCAGGATCGGGAATTTCGGCTACTCGATCGACGTCGTCCGGCTGCCGGATGAGGCGTTCCGGGCGCTCGACGGCATCACGCACTGGATCGTCGACTGCCAGCAATTCGAGCCGCATCCGACGCACAGCCATCTGGCCCAGACCCTGTTCTGGATCGAGCGCGTGCGGCCGGAACGCGCCGTACTGACGCATCTCGGCCCGAAGCTGGATTACGATAAGCTTGCTGCGCTGCTGCCGGACGGCGTGGAAGCCGGCTACGACGGCCTCGTGCTGGACATCAGCGACGGAGAGAGGAACGGCGCGTAGCTCATTTTGGCAGCTCCATGATCAATTATTTTTCATAATATATATTATGCGATATATTGACGCGGCGCTAACGGGCGGGGTTCCCTCCGGACGCGCCTGATCTACTCGGCCGGAGGCTCCCAAAGCTCGATCGGATTGCCTTCGGGATCGTAGATGCGGGCGAAACGGCCTGTCTCCGGGGTGTCCCAGTCGGGGTTCGTCTCGACGGCTATGCCGGCTTCTCGCAGCTTGGATAGAAGCGGGTCCAGCTCCGCAACGCGGAAGTTGATCATCCACTGCTTGTCATCCGGCCAATAATCCGTGTCGCCGGCAAACGGCATGAATACTGTCGGACCGGCCGCCTGTTGCCACGGCTCGTAGCCTACCCCACCGACTCCAAGATGGGTTCGGTACCACTGAAGCAGCTCGTCCGGATTTCCGGCGCTGAAGAACAAGCCACCAATGCCGGTTATCGCCATGATGTCCTCCTATGGTTCGCTTAACGTACCGACCAAGCCGCGAAAGCCAAGCACCGGTTGCCGCCCCTCGCGACGCTCAGGCAGCCTCCCTGGGTGCGCCATTTTCCTCACTCGCAAGTCGCATCGCGGCCTCCTGCAGCGTCTCGACCTGGCGACGCATTTCGACGACTTCATGCGCCAGCGCGTCGCCATCGGCTTCGATCTCCGGCGCCGGCGGCAGCTGCGCCGGCCGATGGTCCTGGATCGCCTCGGCGAGCGCCCCCAGGCTGCCATCGATCCAGTTCGCCAACGTCGCTGGCGGCGTCCCTCCCCCGCTCCGTTGCAGGACCAGAGATGCCGCTGCCGCGCCGCCGAGCCGCCGGCATACGACCAGCGTAGTCATTGCCGGCTCGAGCAGATGGGCGTTGGGATTGCGGGGCTCGGCGGCGAGACGCTGGATCGAGGCCTCCAGATTGTTGCAGGCGAGTCCGGCCGTCCGCCTCACCGCCTCCACATCGGCCGCGCCGCCCAGCGCGGCGCCGACCAGCATGCGGACAGCCATGACCGCCCCGCCCAATCGCTTGCGCAGCAGCGGCTCTTCCCGAGCCGGCCACAGCAGGAAGGCGGCCGCCAGGGCCAGCGCGCCGCCGACGGCGCTGTCGAGACCGCGCAGCCAGGCGAGATCCCAGCTCCCCAGCCCGCCCTGGAACAGCTCGGCGATCAGGATGAAGAGCGGCGTCAGGCAGATCACGAAGAGCGTGTAGTTGACCCCGCGGATCGCCAGCGTGACCACCGAAAGCGGCACGACCAGCAGCATGACCTTCGCGGGGTCCGTGATGTAGACGCCGAGCACGGCCGCGATGGCGCCCCCGAGCACGCTGCCGGCCACACGCTCGAAGGTGCGGCTCCACGTCGTGGCCAGGAAGGGCTGCAGTGTGACGGCGGCGGTCATGGTGAGCCAGTAGCCGCGCGGCAGCACCAGCCAGGATACCAACGCCTCGCCGGCCGCGACCGTGATCGACAGCCGCAGCGCGTGGCGGAGATGCAGCGAATCCAGCCGGAGGTTGTCGCGGATCGTCTGGACGATCTTGACCGGGTCCGGCGGGTTCGACGGCACCGCCATCGCCGCCGCAAGATCCTGAGGGGAAACGACACCTGAGGCGATCGCCCGGCTGGTGGTAAGTGAATCGGCGATCTCGCCGATCAGTGCCAGGATCGATCCGATCATCGGCGCCGCTGCCGCAGGCCCGCTGAGGCGATGCCTCAGCAGCTTCATGGCACGATCGGCGCTGACAGGCCGCCCCGGCCTCGACTCCGTAAGGGTCCTGGCGAGGCTCTCCGCCTCCTGGCCGATCCGGCGCAGGGCGGCCAGCAGCGCCCGGGCCGCGTCGGCGGGCAATCCGGGCCGGGCGACCTCGAGCAGCTCGCTCAGCGCCACCATCCGTTCGAAGCTGCGCTCGGCCTCGGTGAGCAGCGCCAGGATCTCCTGCCCGCGGCGGCTGAGCCCCGCGATCCGGCGGCGATCGCGCGCCAGGACGCCCCTCGCCTGCTCGATCGCCTCGCGGATGGCCCGGCGGTGCGCGACCATGATCCTGGACCACGCGGCTTCGGCCGAGCCATGCAACCGGCCGAGCGCATCGGCATAGGCGCCGATCGCGTGCCAGCACCCCGCGACCGCAGCGCGGGCCGGACCATGCGGATGGAGCCGCCACAGGATCAGCACCAGCAGCATCGACCAGACGCCGCCGGCGAGCGTCAGGCCAACGCGCTCGCCGATCTCTTCAAGCGAGCCCGCCGGCAGAGCGAGGCTGATCAGCAGGTCGCTCATCAGCAGCAGGCCCACCGACGAGGCGGCCGCGCCATAGACCCGGGCAAAGCTCGCGACGAAGCACCAGGCGAAGGTAAGCACGACGGCCAGCAGGAAATGCGGTGCGGCCAGCAGCGCCACGACCACACCAAGCGAGGCCAGCAGGTTGAACACGGCCAGCACGAGCAGGCGGTCCCGCCATGCCCCGCCCGGATCGGCGAGGCAGCCCCAGAAGGCCACGATCGCCACCCAGCTGAGGCTGTTCATGCCGAGAAGCTCGCCGAGCAGCACCGGAGTCGCGATGGCGACCGCCGCGCGCAGGCCGGCGGCCAGGCTGAATGCCTCCGTCTTGAGCGGAAGGTTCCGGCCGAACCACCGCCGGACCGGCGCGAAAACCGGCTGCGCCGGGGCGCTCACCGGATCCCGACGGTGAGAGCGTGGCTGGCAGGTTCCCTTCCGCCGGTGGGTCGGCTAGCGTCCATCGGTCCCCATTCGGAGCTCATCGCACCATGCCAGTCCCGCCGCCCGAAGGACGCGGAATCGACCGGCTTCTCGCCATCATGGCACAGCTCCGCGCCCGCGGCAGCGGCTGCCCCTGGGACCTGGAGCAGAGCTTCGCGACGATCGCGCCCTATACGATCGAGGAGGCGTACGAGGTCGCCGACGCGATCGCGCGGAACGACCTGACGGCGCTGCGCGACGAGCTGGGCGACCTGCTGTTCCAGGTCGTGTTTCACGGCCGGATGGCCGAGGAGCTGGGCGCGTTCGGCTTCCAGGACATCGCCGACCAGTGCGCCGACAAGATGATCCGGCGGCACCCGCACGTGTTCGGCGACGGCGCCCAAATCGCCAGCGCCGCCGAGCAGACCCGCGCGTGGGAAGAAACGAAGGCCGCAGAGCGCGCCGGCCGCGCCAGCCTCAGTCACTCGGCGCTGGACGGTGTGGCAGCCGCCCTCCCCGCCCTCACCCGCGCCGTCAAGATTCAGAACCGCGCAGCGCGGGTCGGCTTCGACTGGACCGAGGCCGCGCCGATCCTCGACAAGATCGAGGAGGAGATCGGCGAGCTGCGGGCGGAGCTTGCTGACGGAACGCGCGAGAGGATCGAGGACGAGCTGGGCGACCTGCTCTTCGCCGTCGCCAATCTCGCCCGCCGCCTTGATTGCGATGCCGAGGGGGCGCTGCGACAGGCCACCGCCAAGTTCGAGCGCCGCTTCCGCGCCATGGAGGCGGTGGCCATGGCCGAGGCCCGGCCGCTGCGCGACCGCGATCTCGACGAGCTGGAATCGCTGTGGCAGGCGGCAAAGCGGCAGGAATGAGGGCGGTCGCGCGCGGCTGCCGAGCGCTCGCGGTCGCGCTTCTACTCGCTTCCTCTGCCGCCGGCGCGGCAGCGGCCGATACACCGGATGCACGGGCGGCGGCCATCGTCGCGGCCGCTGCGGCGGCGACCGGCGGCGCCGCCTGGGACAATCTCAAGGAAATCCATCTCACGCTCCACCGTCAGAGCGGCGACGACACGGCGGACGAGGAGGTGTGGTTCGATCCTCACCAGGGCGCCGCCGTCGTGGCGATCGAGGATGGCCCGCAGGCAGGCCGGATCGGGTTCGACGGCAAGACCGCCTGGAGCGCCGAGTCCGACGGCACCGGCGAGGTGCTCAAGGGCGCCGAGCGGGCCGATGTCATCGCCGAGACCCTGTGGCGCAGCGCGGTGTGGATCCGCCATCCGCCCGGCGGCGCCACCTGGCTGCGCGACGAGGGCCAGGGCACGCACGCGCATGACGTGATCCGGATCGCCGCAGCCGATGCCGCCGTCCTGGAGATCGCCTTCGACCGGGCGAACCACCTGCCCGTTCGCGTGACCGTCCATCGTTCGGACGGCGACGAGACGATGCGGCTCTCGCAATGGCGCCGCACCGACGGGGCCTCCCTCCCCTGGCACATCGACATCGAGACGGCGAACTCACGCGTGGCCGAGACGGTGGCAAGCGCGGTCGGCAGCGCCGCCTTCAACGCGGCCCGCTTTGCCGTGCCGACCACGCCGCTGGTCGACTACGTGTTTCCGGGCGAGGCGCTGTCGGCTGCCCTGCCGATCAAGCTGCTGAACGGCCATGTCCGGCTGGAGACCCATGTTGGCAAGCAGCGCCTGCAGACGCTGTTCGAGACCGGCGCCAAGGCCGCGCTCGATCCGAATGCGGTGCAGCGTCTCGGCCTCGCCACGCATACCGGCGCCGGCGGCGAGACGAATGTCCGATTGCCGGAATTCGGCGTGGGCGGCGTCACGCTGAAGCACCAGACGATCGCGGTGCGCGATCTGTCGCCATTGGCAGCGCTGGAAGGCGTCCCGGTCGATGCGGTGATCGGCGTCGAGCTGGCGCGGCGGCTGGTCGTCGAGCTGGACTACGAAGGCCGCCGAATGGTGCTGCTCCGGCCGGATGGGTTCGTGGCGCCACCGACGGCGACGCCGGTGCCGCTCACCTTCGCCGGCCGCATCCCGACGGTTACAGGCCGGATCGACGGTATCCCGGCGACGCTCTCGCTCGATACCGGCACTGCGGCCGGGCTGGTGCTCGGCGACGGGTTCGCGAAGGCGCACGGGCTCGTCGAGAAATGGCACCCGGTCCCTGCCCTCGTCGCGGTCGGCACGACGCCGCCGGTTCTCGCGCAGCTCGGGCGCGCGGCCAGCCTGGAGCTTGGCGTGCTCGGCGTGGCGCAGCCGTTGACTTGGATTTCCGCCGCGCCGCCGCCGGCCG
>DATGFU010000040.1:0-1902 GCA_035308865.1 Allostellaceae bacterium
GCGACGCGGACCCCGCGCCCGACCTCGTCGCCGCCGCCGAGCGCCACGCCGCCGCCTATCCCGAGCGGGCCGCGTCGATCCGCCGCACCGGGCGGCTGCCTTACGGCGAGGTCCGCTACTTCGACCCGCCCGAGGCCGCGCTCGTGAAGGCGCTGGTCGCCGGCCGCACCCCGGCCTTGGCCGCGCTCGACCGCGCCGTCGCCGAACCCTGCCCCGTGCGAGCCTGCCCCGGCGGAAGCCCTACGGCATGCGCACAAGTAATGTCGGTGCCGGATTGAGTTGGCGATTTTGCTTGCCCGACGCGGCGGCAATGCGATTCGTTGCGCGGCGGCCGGGAGAAGGGCAGCCGCGATGGATTGGTCGCTCGGGACATTCGGGGATCTGCGCCTCGACAAAGGGGGGCGGTGATCCTCGAACGGATGGTCGCGCGCAAGACCACCTGCTTGCGCCAGTTCGGGGGCACGCGCCGGGGCGAGCTGCAGGCGGGGCGCTTCCTCGCCAATCCGAAGGTGACGGCGGCGAAGATCGTCGCCGGCTGGAGCGACCGCACCGTTGCGGCGGTGGCCGGGCGGCACGTGTTGGCGATCCAGAGCCTGCCCCCGCGAAGGCGGGGGACACCACCGAGGTGCGGGTTCCGACCACGGCGCAGCGCCGCCGCGGCCTCGGCCCGATCGGACACGGCAACATCTACGGCGTGCTGGTGCATGCGATGCTGGCGGTGGATGCGGCCACTGGCGCCTGTCTCGGGCTGGTCGGCGGGCAGGTCTGGACCCGCCCGGGCGTGGTCGCGACGCCGCATCGGAAGCGGCCGCTCGCCGAGCGCGAGTCGGCGCGCTGGCTGGCCACCGTCGAGCAGGCCAAGGCGGTGCTGGCGCCTGCTTCCCTGGTGACGGTGATCGACGACCGCGAGGGCGACATTTACGCCAAATGGGCGTCGGTGCCGACGCCAAACTGCCATCTGCTGACCCGGGTGAGCGGCGACCGTCGGCTGGAGGGGGACGGCACGCTGTTCGCGGCGGCGGCGGATTTTGCCGCGGCCGGGCGGCGAACCATCGAGCTGGCGGCGGGCGAACCCGGGCGGCCGAAGCGCAGCGCGCTGGTGGAACTGCGCCACGGCGAGGTGGAGATCCGCCGCCCGGACGGCGAATGGGACCGGCATCTGCCGCCCTCGGTGCGGCTGCGGTTGATCGAGGTGCGCGAGGTCGAGCCACCAGCGGATACGGAACCGCTGCATTGGCGGCTGCTGACCACGCACGCGATCGCCGATGCCGCCGCCACTTGGCAGATCGTCGGCTGGTATCGCTTGCGCTGGGTCATCGAGCAGTTGTTCCGGGTGATGAAGTCGCAGGGCCTGCAACTCGAGGACAGCCAGATCGGCTCCGCCGAGCGGCTGGTCAAACTGGCCGCGATGGCCACCAAGGCGGCCTGCATCGACATCCAGCTGGTGCAGGAGCGCGACGGCAAGGACCGGTTGCCGGCGTCGCACGTGTTCAGCGAGCCGGAGATCGACACGCTGGCGGCGTTGCGGCCAACCTTGGAAGGCCGGACCGAGCGGCAGCAGAACCCGCATCCGCCGCGCAGCCTGGCATGGGCGGCGTGGTGCATCGCCCGCCTCGGCGGCTGGAACTGCTACTACAAGCCGGCGGGTCCGATCACCTTCCGGCGCGGCATGGAGCAGTTCTACGCCATCCACCGCGGCCGCGAGCTCGAAATGAGACTGCAACGAGAAGTGCGAATCCCCTAGGGCTTTCGCCGGGAAAGACGATAATCGGGATGTACAGCTTTCATGTGCAATCGCACTGGGCGCCATGTTCGATCGCGTGCAGCGACGGCGGAAATCGGCGCCGCGGCCGCCGCCACCCGGCGCCAGATTCAGCTCGCGCCGCGCATCCCCGGCAGGCG
>DATGFU010000041.1:0-5482 GCA_035308865.1 Allostellaceae bacterium
TCTCGTCCTCGGACATCACCATCGAGCGCCGCTCGGCGCCCATCATCACCTTGTCCTTGGCCTGCTCGAACTCGAGCATCGCCACCGATCGCTTGCCACGCCGCGCCGCCATCAACGCCGCCTCGTTGACGAGGTTGGCGAGATCGGCGCCCGAAAAGCCCGGCGTGCCGCGCGCGATGATCTTCGGATCGACATCCGAAGCCAGCGGCACCTTGCGCATATGGACCTTGAGTATCTTCTCGCGGCCGACGACGTCCGGGTTCGGCACGACGACCTGGCGGTCGAACCGGCCGGGACGCAGCAGCGCCGGATCGAGCACGTCGGGCCGGTTCGTGGCGGCGATCAGGATCACGCCCTCGTTCGCCTCGAACCCGTCCATCTCGACCAGCAGCTGGTTCAGCGTCTGCTCGCGCTCGTCGTTGCCGCCGCCGAGGCCGGCGCCGCGATGCCGGCCGACCGCGTCGATCTCGTCGATGAAGATGATGCAGGGCGCGTTCTTCTTGCCCTGCTCGAACATGTCGCGGACGCGGCTGGCGCCGACGCCGACGAACATCTCGACGAAATCCGAGCCCGATATGGTGAAGAACGGCACATTCGCCTCGCCGGCGATGGCGCGCGCGAGCAGCGTCTTGCCGGTGCCGGGGGGGCCGACGAGCAGCACGCCCTTCGGGATCTTGCCGCCGAGCCGCTGGAATTTCTGCGGATCCTTCAGATACTCGACGATCTCCTCGAGTTCCTGCTTCGCCTCGTCGATGCCGGCGACGTCGTCGAAGGTGATGCGGCCGACCTTCTCGGTCAGCAGCCGCGCGCGCGACTTGCCGAAGCCCATGGCGCGACCGCCGCCGCCCTGCATCTGGCGCATCACGAAGAGCCAGATGCCCAGCATCAGCACGATCGGGAAGGACGAGATCAGGATGCTGAGCAGCGAGGGGGCATTTTCGTCGGTCGGGACGATGTTGACCTGCACGCCCTTGTCGGCGAGTTGATGGGCGAGACCCGGCTCGTTGCCGGTATTCGTGGTGAAGGTCTGGCCGGTGGTCAGCTGGCCGCTGACGGTGCTGCCCTGGAGGTCGACCTTCTGGATCTGCCCGCGGTTGAGATCGTTGATGAAGTCGGAATAGGCGATGTGCTGCGAATGATCTCCGTGAGACCCGCCGCCGAACAGCTGGAACAGCAGGACCAGCAGGATCGCGATGACGGCCCACAGCAGGAGGTTCTTGCCGAGATTATTCACCGTCTATGCCCCTTGTTCCAACCAACAACCATCAAGCCCGCTCCACACAACGCCTGATCCGGGCTCGACCGAATCTTCAACATCCCCTGGCAATCGCCGCGCCATCACCGGAGATCGGGACCGCGACGACCGTACGCCCTCGCCCCAGGGCGGGCAAGGAGCGCCAAGGTCTCTGCGGAAGATGGGGTGTCGGCACGGCCGCGACAATGGTGCGCGGCTGTGCTCCCGCGAGCGAGCGAGGACTGTGCCGTTCATCAGCGCCATCCCACGCCTATGAGCCGCTCCCAAGCCCGGCTATCGTGCGCTCGATCTCGTCGATTCTGCTGCCGAGGGCGCCCAGCTGGTCTTCGATCGCGGCCAGGCGTTGCGACGGCTCGGGCGCCGGCGCTCCGGCCGTCGAGCGAGTTCGCATCTGCCGCATGACGAAGAGCCAGATGCCCAGCATCAGCACGATCGGAAAGGACGAGATCAGGATGCTGAGCAGCGACGGCGTGTCGTCGTCGGCCGGCGCAAAGCTCACCTGTACCCCCGCCTTGGCAAGGTCGCGGGCAAGCCACGGGTCGTTGCCGACGCTGGTCGTGAACCTGTCGCCGCTCTTGAGCTCGCCGGTGACGGTGCGTCCGTCGATGTAGACGCGTTTGAGCTCGCCTCGATCGAGGTTGTCGATCAGCTCGGAATAGGCGATGCGCGGCGACCCGTCGCCCTGCCGTGGACTGCCGAAGACCTCGTAGAGGACGACAAGCAGGATGGCGATCACGGCCCACAGCAGCAGATTTCTGCCGATATTACTCATGATCCTGCCCCGCTGTTTGACCGGCGACGAAGCCTGCGCCGCAGAGCGGCTGGCGGGGACGGTACCGGATCTCGGGCAGGTCCGGACACTCCTCGCGCCGCCATCCGAGATGAGGGACCGCGACGACCGCACCGCCTTGCCACAGCGCCGGCAGGGACGGCCAGATTCTCCGTGGTAGAGCCGTCGCCATAGCCGCCGCAGCCACGGCCCGCCGCGTGGTCTCGTCGACCAGCCGGAACGCGCCGAGGCGCATATCGCTCCGGGCGCCGCCAGGCAGCCTCGCGACAAAGCGTCCATCCCAGCGCACGGCCTCACCCGGCGTGAGGGCGGCCGGGTCCGCGCACGCCGCCGGCTCGCGATAGACCAGCCACCGGTCACGCCATGGCACGATCCGGCAGCCGAGCAGCGTCAGCCCGCCACCGAGGCGGCCCTCCGTGAGCGCCTCCACGAGGCGGTGAAGCCGCTCGAAGCGCGGTGGGTACTCGGCACCGCCGGTCGCGGCCAGAACCGCCCCGATCCCGCGCAGCTGGAGTTCAGACGGCGCCGCCAGCAACGGCGCCGGCTCGATCACGGCGATTCCGGCCGGGTCGATCGTGAGGCTGCGCGCCAGCACCTGCTCGAGCTGCGCCTCCAGGGCCACGCGTGCGCGGCCGGCATGGAAGCTCGCCGTCGCCAGACGCGGCACCGTGAGATCGAGCGCCGTGAGATGCTCGCGACCGGCGCGCACGCGGCTCCGTGCGAAGGCGGGGTTCCGGTTCGACGGGTCCTCGAGCCAGTCCTGTCCGGCAGCGGTCAGGGTCGTCCGGAGCCGCTCCGCCGGCATCCCGAGCAGCGGCCGCAGCACACGCAGATCCTGATGCTCGACGCAGGAAGCCATCGCTCCCATCCCCAGGAGGCCGCTTCCCCGTCCGAGCCGGAGAAGAAGCGTCTCGGCCTGGTCGTCGCGATGGTGCGCGGTCATCAGGTGCAGCACATGCTGCTCGCGGCACCACGTCTCGAGGAGTTCGTAGCGGGCCTTCCGCGCCGCCGCCTGGAGGTCCCGCTCCGGATGCGACCCGGCCCAGGTCAGCGTGTGATGCTCGATGCCTCGCGCTTGCAGCCATCCGCCGACCTGCCGGGCCTCGGCGCCGGACTCGGCGCGCAAGCAATGATCGACCGTCAGTGCGACCGTCGAACCGCCTTGCGCGCGCGCCCAGCTATCGGCAAGCAGCACGAGCGCCATTGAGTCGGCACCGCCCGAGACCGCGACGGCAATCCTGGGCGCAGGCTCGAAGGGAGAAAACGTGGCGAGCGCGGCGGCGAATTCCTCCGCCGTGATGGCAGGGGGTGGAAGATCAGCAGCCGTAGCGCTTCTTCTCACTCGCCATCCGGTCCTTGGTCGACGCGCCCACCGTCGGGAAATTGCGCTCGAGCTGTGCGAAGGCGAGGCAGGCATCGTCCTTCTTGCCCTCATTACCGAGCGACATGCCGAGCTTCAGCAGCGTGTCGGGCGCCTTCGCACCTTGGGGATACTTACGGAACCCCTCGGCGAAGGCGGAGGCGGCCGACGGATAGTCCTTGCGGACGAAATAGGTCTCGCCGAGCCAATACTGCGCATTGGCGGCGAGCGGATCGGTCGGATGCTTCTGGATGAACGCCTTGAACGCAGCCTCGGCCGCCGCGTAGTCCTCGCCCCGGCGCAGCACGCCGAAGGCATAGTTGTACTGGTCCTGCACCGAGCCGTTGGGCAGGACTCCGGCCGCGGGGACCGCAGCGGCGGCCGTCTGAGCCGGTGCGGCCGGGGCCGAATCGAAATCGCCCGGACCCCGCGACATATCGGTGGCCGGCGGGCCCGCTGGCGGAGCGATCGCCGCGCGAGCGGGCTTCACCTGGTTCGCCGGCGGCGTGGGTTGGGATACCGAGGCATTCTCAAGCTGCTGGAAGCGCAGCTCGTCGTCGGATTGCTTCTTATCGAGGCGGCCCTGGAGCTGGCCGATATTGTATTCGATCTCCTCGAGCTTGCCGGTGAGGGTCCGCATCTGCGCCTCGATCTGGTCCATGCGGATCTGAATATCGAGGGCTCCCGTGCTGCCGCCTGGCTCCGGCGCGCCCGGGGTCGTCGGCAGGGCGGTACCCACCTCGCTGCGATAGACCTGCCGCTGCAGCTGGTTCAGTTCACGTTCGACGCGGTCGAGCCGGTCCGAATTCGAATCAGCCAGCGCCGGTGCGATGCCGGTCAGCGACAGCGCCGCCGCAGCAAGACAGCCGTACCATCTCAATTTCATTGAATTCTCATCAATCGCGAGGCACCACATTCCCTGCGCCCGTCGCCATCGCCGATCGCTCCGCATTATTCACGCCGCACCCATTATAACCGGGAATTCGGCAAAAAAGCGGCGTCGGGCACATCCCCGTGGAGATGCGCCCGACGCCGCCTTCAGACAAGCGCGGCGCCGACACACGCGGCGCCGCGTCGCGTCGTCGTCAGTTGATGACCAGGACGGCGCGCCGGTTCTGGCTCCACGCGGCCTCGTTGTGACCGACGACCGCCGGCCGCTCCTTGCCGTAGGAGATGGTCTTCAGACGCGAGGCGGAGACGCCGAGCGCCGTCAGCGCGTTCCGGTCGGCGGTCGCACGCCGCTCGCCGAGGGCAAGGTTGTACTCGCGCGTGCCGCGTTCGTCGCAATGCCCTTCGATCGTGAAGGTCAGGTCGGCATGCTTCTGCGCAAAGGCCGCCTGACGCTCCAGCGTCGCCCGAGCCTCGGCAGTGATGTCGGACTTGTCGAAGTCGAAGAAGATGCGATCGCCGGCGGCCTTCAGCTCATCCTGCAGGCCAAGCGATTGCGTCTGCTGCGTGGCCTGCTCGGCGCCGCCCCCGACGGCAGCCTGTTGCTCCTTGTGGGCGCACGCCGTCAGCAAGGCGGTGACGGCAACAGCGGTCAGAATCGAGATACGCATTGTTCATTCCTTTTTTGCGGAAAACCCGGATTCGGTTTGGCACTTTTGAGACTACGCGACTCGCCCGCTGACAGTATCAGTCTTCTAAGCGAATGCGCGCGGCAATAACCGGGCCTGTATAGCCACGGTTTATTACGGAAGCAAGGGGGACCAAGCCGGATCCGAGGCATCCGTTGGTGTGACGACCTCGCGTTCGTTGGCCCCCGTCAGGTCGATTGTATACAGCCGTACGGCGCCGCCGCCGCGCGGACCCGAGGGCGACTGGCGGAAGAACATCAGCACCCGACCGTTCGGCGCCCAGGTCGGTCCTTCGACAAGAAATCCATTGGTCAGAAGACGTTCTCCGGATCCGTCGGACTTCATCACGCCGATGCTGAAATTCCCGCCATCGCCGGCCGCGAACTTCGTAAAGGCAATGAGGTCGCCACGGGGAGACCACACGGGCGTCGCGTAACGGCCGGTGCCGAAGCTGATCCGCTTAATGTTCGATCCGTCGGAATTCATCGTATATATTTGTT
>DATGFU010000042.1:0-1534 GCA_035308865.1 Allostellaceae bacterium
GGGAAGGACTTCATCGGCCGAGTTTACACCCGGGAACGCGCGGCAGGGCCAAGCGGAAACGGCCGGGCCGGCCGGTTGTCCGGCCGCATCTCGGGCTTGCAAAGGCGAGACTGCGTAAGCATTGTAATGTGCCTGAGTCCATCGTGATAACGTCCAGAAGTTGAGAATCCAACCGAGTAGAATGAAGCCCGCGGGCTAAAGGTTGTACTTCATGCGAGAGGGCATCTTCGACAAGAGCATCATCGCCGCCGATTGCCGACATTGCGGAGCCCGCAACGAACGGACGGTCGGATGGTTCAAGACCCACATCGAGACCGAATGCGATAATTGCGGGGCGATGTTCGGTCTGCTGAAACCGGAAGTTGAGAAGTCGCCGACCGAGCTGGACCGGACGATGGGCGGGTTGCGTGCCATGCTTCGGCAACGTGCAGCGGAGGAGCCCCCGGAGCCGGTCAAGAAGAAGGGCTTCTTCAGCCGATAGTCGCGGTGCCGGCGCCGCGCCGGGTTCATGGAGGAAGGCCGGCATGAGGCAGGCGTGGCGATAAAGGCGGTCACGGCCCGGTCGAGCCGGCGATGGCAGGAGCCGTCGGCGGCGCCGGTACGGCTCGCCGCAATTGCCGGCATCGCGACCATCGGCTGCATCGCCGTCGTCTTCGGGATGGTCGCCTTCCAGATCGTCCCCGAGGCGGTCGGCGGCTATTCGATCGAGGTCCTGGCAGGGTTCGCGGCCGCGGTGGCGGCCTTCGCGACGGTCGCCGGCCTGCGGCTCGGCCTGATCGCCCGGCTCGACAGCCTGGCTGCCGAGGCGCTCCACCAGCTGCCCGCGGCCTATCTCGTGGCCGCGCCCGATGGCGACGTCGCCTATGCCAACGCCGCGGCGTTGGAACTCCTGCCCACCCGCGAATCCCCGATTGCCATGCTCCGCGAGCGGATCGGCGAATCACAGCGCGAGCTTTTCGCGAAGCTCGAGGCCGGCGCGCTGACCGGCCGGGCGGCGCACGGCATGCTGGCGGTGCGGCTGGGGGAGCAGCACCAGGCGCAGCTGCTCGACGTGACGGTCACCCCGATGCCGGGCCGTCCGCGCCGCGCGCTGTGGCGCATCGAGAACGTGACGGAGCGCGAACGCCGCCGCACGGCGCTGGAGACCGATTATGCGAGGCTGCTCGACCTTTTCGACGAGGCGCCGATCGGCCTCTATTCGATCGACCGCGCCGGGCGCTTCCGCCTCCTCAACCGGACTCTCGCGGACTGGCTGGGCTCGACGCCTGAGACGCTGCTGCACGACGGCGCGAAGCTGCAGGACTTCCTGTTGTCGAGCGCCCAGCAATCGTCCCGGCCGAACTTCGATCCCTTCGCGCCGGCCGAGGGGCTGGAGATCATCCTGCAGGGCCGCCAGGGAAAGCTGCTGAAGGCTGCGGTGAGCCAGGCGCTGGTGCGCGAGCCGAACGGGTTCCGCACGCGCTCGGTGTTGCGCGACCTCGCCTCGGAGCGGACCTGGGAGGATGCGCTCAGGCTGGTGCGGCAGCGCTTCCAG
>DATGFU010000043.1:0-20944 GCA_035308865.1 Allostellaceae bacterium
TTGCCGTTCCGCAATTGTCGATCGCGATGCCGGCAAGCGTCGCCGCCCATTGCAGCCCGGCGCGGGCCGCGATATCGCCCGGCGCCGCCATGACCGCGGGGAGGTGTCGTGCGACCAGCCGGATCGCCTCGTGGGCGTAGAGGTTGTTCGCCGGGTTGGCGTTCGCGTTGGTCGAGGCCTCGATCGCGTGGACCAGGGCATCGATCCCGGTCGCCGCCGTCAGATGCGGCGGCAGCCCGACCGTCAGCACCGGATCGAGCACGACGAGATCCGCCTTCATCTGTTCGCCCCAGAACCAGATCTTGGCGTGCTCCGCATCGGCGAAAACAGCCGTGCGCGTGGTCTCCGAACCGGTGCCGGAGGTCGTGGGCACGACGATGCTTGCCAGCCGGCGCTTGGGAAAGGGGTGGGCGCAGAGCCCGTAATGCGCGGTCGGCGCCTCGCCGGAGGCGATCGCGGCGATGCCCTTGCCGACATCCATCGCCGAACCGCCGCCGATGCCGATGACGGCGCTGGCGCCGACGTCGCGGGCGGTCGCGACGCCGTCATCGACCTGGGCGATCGTCGGGTCGCTCTGGAACCGATCGAAGAGGACGGGGCGGTAGCCAACCTCCTCGAGAGCGTGGGCCGCCTGTCGGGCGATCCCCGTCGACGCGAGGCCGGGATCGACCGCCAGGATGATGGTGCCGTTCGCCGGAATCAGATCCGCGATCAGACTGCCCAGCTTGACGATCTGCCCCGGCTCCTGGACGATCCGC
Organism: Allostellaceae bacterium; assembly: GCA_035308865.1. Taxonomy (GTDB): domain Bacteria; phylum Pseudomonadota; class Alphaproteobacteria; order ATCC43930; family CGMCC-115725; genus DATGFU01. Next base: position 759 of record DATGFU010000043.1, read on the forward strand.
GGCACATGGTCCAGCGAGAAGCTGCTCAAATCCGGTAACTCCCCGACGACCGATTGGGCTTGCTCGACGGCATACTGTCCTAGCCTATGCTCCCTGTATACCGCAGGATGTCGGGAAGCCGCGATCGGCCAAAGCGGAGAAAGTCGATGATCCCATCGCAAAAAGGCATTTGGCCGGGAGCCGCCTGCGGCCCACTGTCCTTGCCGCGAGAACGGCCGACGACGCGCGCCGCCAAGTCCTTGGGGGCCAAGCGAGGGAGTCGCGAATGGAGATAGCCAGGCTCGGCCGCAGATGGCTGCCGCTCAACGCGCTCCGTGCCTTCGAGGGCGTCGCGCGGCACGGCAGCTTCACCGCGGCGGCGCACGCGCTCTTCATCTCGCAAAGCGCGCTCTCGCGGCACGTGCTGTCGCTCGAGAAGCTGATCGGCACGGTGCTCTTCGAGCGCAAGCCGCACGGGCTTGTCCTCACGAAGGCTGGTGAACATCTCGTGGCGTCGGTCTCGAAGTCGTTCGATCGGCTCGAGCACGCGCTCGACGATATCATGAACGATTCGGCGCCGACGCAGCGCGTCCTGCGGGTGCAGATCCCGCCGAGCTTCGCCGCCCACCATGCCGTGACGATCATGCGCGATTTCCGCCGCGAGATCACGGATGTCGAGATCGATCTCGTCAGTCCCTACGGCGTCGGGCCGCCGGCCACCGATGTAGACGTCGCGGTGATCTATTCGAAGCCGACGGTCAGCGAGTCGATCAGCGACCTGCTCTGGCCGGTGCGCCTCGCGATGCTGTGCCACCCGGACATCTGGAAGGCGCATGAGGGCAAGGATCTTGCCGAGTTCATCGAGGCCAACGAGATCGTCCATGTCAGGATCAACGATGTGCCGCGCCACCACATGTGGTCGGAATTCGTCCGGCGGGCGGGCATCCGGCCGGTCAAGATCGATCGCGGCATCGTGTTCGACACGGCCGTGCTGGCTGTCGAGTACGCGGCGAGCGGCGAGGGGCTGGCGCTGGTCGACGAGAATTTGTTCGCCGATCACCTGGCGGAAGGCAGGCTGGTCAAGCCGTTCGAGACGACGCTCGACGACGGCTACGGCTACTATCTCATCACCCACCCGGACGGGCTCGGCGATACCGCGATTGCCTTCTTCCGGTCATGGCTGATCCAACGCTTCGGCACGATGCCGGCCGAGGAGAAGCCGCCGGCGCCGCTGCGGGTGGTGCAGGGCTGATGTCGGCACCGAGAGTGGGCGGCGCGCGGTGCTCCTGAGGAAGATCGGCGGCGCGGCGCTGACCATGCTCGCCGTGTCGTTTCTCATCTTCCTCATCCTCGAGGTGGATTCCGGGCGGGTCGCGGTCAAGGTGCTCGGGCAATTCTCGACTCCCGACCAGCGGGTGCTCTGGCTGCACGAGAACGGCTACGACGATCCGTTTCTGCTCCGCTATCTGCGCTGGCTCGGCGGCTTCGTGACCGGCCATTGGGGCACCTCGACCTACTATCGCGAGGATATACTCCGGTTGCTGCTGCCGCGGCTTGCTGCCTCGGGCATCCTGGCGGGTGCCACGCTGCTGGTCATGATCCCGATGGCGCTGGTGCTCGGCATCGCGGCGGGCGTCCGCGAAGGCTCGGCGGTCGACCGGGCCGTCTCGATCGTGGCGATCCTGACGACGTCGATCCCCGAGTTCGCCTCCGCCGTGTTCCTGACCGCGCTCTTCGTCTTCACCTGGCATGTCCTGCCCGGTGTCAGCACGATGGCGCGCGGCTTCGACCTCAAGGAGTTGATCATGCCGGTGGGCGTGCTCGCCCTCTCCTCGACCGGCTATGTCGCCCGGATGACGCGCGCGTCGATGGTCGAGGTGATGGAGGCGCCCTATATCCGCACCGCCCGGCTCAAGGGCGCGTCGCTTTCGCGCATCGTCTTCCGGCACGCGCTCCGCAACGCGCTGATCACGCCGGTGACGGTGATCATGCTGCAGATCCCGTGGCTCCTGTCCGGCGTGGTGGTGGTGGAGGTATTCTTCGCCTATCAGGGGTTCGGCACGCTGCTCTACGCGGCCGCCCTCAACAGCGACATCTACCTGATCGAGGCCTGCGCGATGATGAGCGTGCTGGTCGTCGTCTCGACCCAGATCGTCGCCGATTTCGTGCAGGGCTGGCTCAACCCGCGGATCCGCATCGCGGCGCCGCTCCGGACCGGGGCCGAGACGTGACGGCCGGCGTGCTGCGGCAGATCGCCGGCCGGCCGACCGCGGCGATCGGCGCAGCGCTGGTCGGCGGCTGGATTCTGGTAGCGATCTTCGCGGGCATCATCGCCCCGTACGATCCGCTGCACAGCATGCAGCCGCTCGTGCTGCCGGGCGGCCATGGGGCCGCCGGCGAAGCCCACTGGCTCGGGACGGACTATCTCGGGCGCGACATCCTCTCCCGGCTGGTCGTCGGCGCCCGCAGCGTGATCGTGCTGGCGAGCGCGGCGACGCTCACCGCCTATCTCGTCGGGATCGCGGGCGGCCTCGCCGCCGGCTATTCCCGCGGCTGGATCGACAGCGTGCTGTCGTTCATCGCCAACGTCATCCTCTCCTTTCCCATTCTCGTCCTCTACATCGTCGTCATCGTGGCGATCGGCGCTTCCGGCGCAAACGTGATCCTGGCCGTGACCTTCGGCAGCGCGCCGGCGATCTTCCGGATCGTACGTGCGATCACGATGGACATCGCGTCCCGCGACTTCGTCGCCGCCTCGGTGATCCAGGGAGAGACGGTGCTGCGCATCCTGGCCGTCGACATCCTGCCGAACGCGACCGGGCCGCTGACCGTCGATTTCTGCCTCAGGCTCGGCTACACGGCCATTACGATCGGCGCACTCGGATTCCTCGGGCTCGGCCTGCCGCCGCCGACGCCGGATTGGGGCGGGATGGTGAACGAAGGCCGGACGCTCGCCTTCGCCTATCCGCATCTCGTGCTCTTCCCCTGTCTCGCCATCTCGTCGCTTGTCCTGGGCCTGAGCCTGCTCGCCGACGGTCTGCGTGCGGGCGTGGGAGCGTCGCGATGAACCCGGCCATTCTCGAAGTCTCGGGGCTGAGCGTGGCGCTGCCGCCCGGCGCCGACCGGCCTTTCGCCGTCGAGGACGCCGCGTTCGAGCTGAGACGCGGCGAGATCCTCTGCGTCGTCGGCGAATCGGGCTCGGGCAAGTCGGTCCTGTCGAGCGCCATCATGGGAGCGCCGCCCAAGGGGCTTCGCGTGACCTCCGGCTCAATCCGTCTCGGCGGGCAGGAGTTGACCGGGCTGCCGGACCGGGCGCTGCGCCGCATCCGCGGCAACCGCATCGCCATGATCTTCCAGGAGCCGATGGCGGCGCTCAATCCGGCGGTCCCCGTCGGAAAGCAGGTCGAGGAGGTGTTCGAGCTGCATGCCAGGCTTCCGGCCGCGGAACGCCGTGAGCGGGCGGTCAAGCTGCTCGCCGAAACGCACCTGCCGGATCCGGCGCGGATCGCGCAGGCCTATCCGCACCAGCTGTCGGGCGGGCAGTGCCAGCGCGTCATCATCGCCATGGCGCTGGCGATGGAGCCGGAGGTGCTGATTGCCGACGAGCCGACCACGGCACTCGACGTCACGACCCAGGCGCAGGTGCTGAAGCTGGTCCGCGAGCTGCGCGACGTGCGCGGCCATGGAATCCTTTTCATCACCCATGATTTCGGCGTGGTGGCGGACGTCGCCGACCGGATCGCCGTCATGAGCAAGGGGCGCATCGTCGAGATCGGCGAAGCATCGCGAATCCTGGCCGCGCCGGAGCACCCCTACACGAAGTCGCTGATCGCCGCCGTGCCGAGCCTCACGCCGCCGCCCCGTGCGCCGATGAGCGAGGCATCTACCGAGGCGCTGGCAGTCGATGGCGTGACCAAGCGTTATGCCGGCGTCACGGCGCTCGACGACGTGTCGCTGCGGCTCGATCGCGGCGAGATCCTGACGATCGTGGGCGAGTCCGGCTGCGGCAAGAGCACGCTCGCGCGCGTGATCGTCTGCCTGACCAAACCGACGACGGGCTCCGTTACGGTAGAGAAGCCGGGAGAAGCGGCGCTCGACCGCACGGCACGGCGTGCGGACCGGCGGCATGTCCAGATGATCTTCCAGGACCCGTTCGGCTCGCTCAACCCGCGCCGCGCCGTCGGCGACATCATCGCGCGCGCCGCGATGCTGGGCGGCGCCGACCGCAAGACAGCGACGAGCCGAGCGGCCGCGCTGCTCGCCGAGGTGGGACTCTCGCGCGAGGCCTATGCCCGCCGCCCCGGCGCCTTCTCCGGCGGCCAGCGGCAGCGCATCGGCATCGCCCGCGCGCTGGCCATGGAGCCCGGCTTCGTCATCGCCGACGAATGCGTCTCGGCCCTCGACGTCTCGGTCCAGGCCCAGATCCTGGATCTCCTGCGCCGGCTGCAATCGGAGCTGCGCCTGGGCATCCTATTCATCACGCACGACCTGCGGGTCGCCGCGCAGCTGAGCGACCGCATCGCGGTCATGAAGGGCGGAAAGATCGTCGAAGAGGGACCCGCCGAAGCGCTCCTGAGCGCACCCGCCGATCCTTATACCCGCCGCCTGTTCGAGGCGGCCCCGGGACGGGGTGTCGTGTGATGGCCGCCGCGCCGAGTCCCGACAACCCCCTCTCCGCCCTTGGGGGCGGAGAGGGTCAGGGTGAGGTGGGGGATTCCAGGGCGCGTGTCGGTAAGGCCCGATCGCTTCGTATCCGTGCTCGCATTCCAACGAACCGTCGTCGCCCCACCTCACCCCGGCCCTCTCCGCCCCCCGGGGCGGAGAGGGAGATTTGGTCTAGGGGGAGGAATCGAGCCGGCATCTGCGAGACACCCGGCGCTTCCCATATCCAGGCTCAGCGAGGCCTCCGATGACGTCACTCCTCAATCGCGACGGCAGCCGCCCGCACCCTGCGGCCTTCGAGTTCTGCGAGCAGTATCGAAGCGGCCTGATCGACCGGCGGACGCTGCTGCGCACGCTGGGCTGGCTCGGCGTCTCGGCTCTCTCGATGCGCGCGGTGGCCGGCCCCTTGGCGCCGCCGCCGGAGGAGGAGGCTCCGGTCTCGGGCGGCGTGCTCCGCTTCGTCTGCGCCGTGCAGCAGATGACCGATCCGGCGCTCTCCACCTGGACAGAGGCCTCGAACATCTATCGCAACGCGCTCGAATACCTGACCTATGTCGACCACGAGAACGTCACCCATCCCTATCTCGCCCAGAGCTGGACGCCGTCGGAGGACCTGAAGACCTGGGATTTCACGCTGCGCGACGGCGTCATCTGGTCGAACGGCGACAAGTTCACCAGCGATGATGTCGTTTTCAACATCGGACGCTGGATCTCGCCGCAGTCGAAATCCGCGAACCGCACGACATTCAGCGCGATCCGCGAGATCGAGAAGATCGACGATCTCCGCTTCCGCCTCCATCTCGACCGGCCGCTCTGCTCGCTGCCTGAGCAGCTCTATGCCTGGATCTGCCCGATGCTCCATCGGCGCTTCGACGAGGAGGGCGGCGACTGGCCGAAGAACCCGATCGGCACCGGTCCCTTCCGGCTCGCCCAGTTCGAGGTGAGCCGGGTCGCCCGGATGGTCCGCCGCGACGGCTATTGGGGCCGGCCGGCCTATCTCGACGAGATCCAGTACATCGATCTCGGGACCGAGGTCGCGACCCATCTGGCGGCGCTCGCCGCCGGGCAGGTCGACCTGCTCTATCGGGTCACGGTCGCCGAGCTCGATCTCGTGGCCCGGCTCGACAACGTCCGGCTGCTGAAAGTGGAATCGGCGCAGACGATGGTCATGCGCATGCAGGTGGACCAGAAGCCCTTCGACGACATCCGCGTCCGCCGCGCCGTGGCGCTCGCCGCCGACAACAAGCAGATGCTGGACATCGCCTGCCGCGGGCAGGGACTGCTCGGCGAGAACCACCACGTGGCGCCGATCCATCCCGACTACGCTCCGCTGCCGCCGCTGACGCGCGACGTGGCCAAGGCGAAGGCGCTGCTCGCCGAGGCCGGCTATCCCGACGGCATCGACCTGACCCTGTCGCTCGGCAACACGCAAGGCCGCTGGGAGCAGGATACCGCCCAGATCCTGCAGCAGAACTGCCTGGAGGCCGGCATCCGCATCTCGCTCGATGTGATGCCGCCGGCCGAATACTGGTCGGTCTGGAACCAGGTGCCGTTCGGGCTGACCTTCTGGGCGCATCGGCCGCTGGGCGTGATGACGCTCGATCTCGCCTATCGTTCCGGCGCTGCCTGGAACGAGACCCATTTCAAGGATCCGGAATTCGACGCCGCCTTGGACCGCGCGATGGGCATTCTCGATCCGCACGCGCGCGCCACGACGATGGCGGAGGCCGAGCGCATCCTGCAGGACCGCGCGGTGATCGTGCAGGCCTATTGGGCCGAGACGATGACCGCGGCTTCGGACCGCGTGCGCGGCCACCGGGCCGATCCGTCCGAGTACTACCGGATGGACGGCGTCTGGCTGGTCCCGGAAAGAAGCTGAGCTGGATGACGCAGGCATCGCGGCTGCGGCTCCACCCCCAACCCCGGCCCTCCCCCGCAAGCGGGAGAGGGAGAGACGAGCCCTCTCCCGCTTGCGGGGGAGGGTTGGGTGGGGGTCGTGACGCCACTCTGTCGTCGCGGTTCGTCGGCCCTCGCCGAATCGGCATGGATCCATCGAAAAATTGTGGTGGCGGCCGGTCCGCGGGAGGCCGAAATGGCGGGCGTGACGGTTTCGGCAGTCTAGGGAGATGGCGGTGAGCGGTTCGGTCGAAGAAACGGCGGAGCCCCAGGCGGGGCGGGCGCGCGGCGGTCGCCGCGCCGGGCGTCCGAGCCATGCAGCTGCGGAGCAGAAGCCGTTCCGCCAGCCGCGCCGCCGCTTTCCGCCGGTCGAGCTGGTGTCGGCCGACGAGCTGGAGGCCATCCACGACGCCTCGCTGACCATCCTCGAGGAAGTCGGGATGGATTTCCTCCACGAGGAGGCGAAGGCGATCCTGAAGCGCGCCGGCGCCACGGTGGATCCGGGCTCCAACCGGGTGCGCTTCGACCGCGCGATGGTGACCGAAGCGATCAAGACCTGCCCGTCGGAATTCACGCTGCACGCGCGCAATCCCGATCGGAACATCCGGTTCGGCGGCGACGGGATCGCGTTCGGGCAGGTCGCGAGCGCGCCCAACTGCCAGGACGTCGAGCGCGGAAGGCGGCCTGGCAGCCACCAGGATTTCCGCGACCTGGTGAAGCTCGCCCAGGTCTACAACATCATCCACCTGACCGGCGGCTACCCGGTCGAGCCGGTCGACATCCACCCCTCGGTGCGCCACCTCGACTGCCTCTCCGACATCGCGACGCTGACCGACAAGGCCTTCCACTGCTACTCGCTGGGCCGCGAGCGCAATCTCGACGCGATCGAGATCGCCCGGATCGCGCGTGGGATCTCCTCCGAGCAGCTGCTGCGCGAGCCGTCGCTGTTCTCGATCATCAACTCCTCGTCGCCGCTGCGTCTCGACACGCCGATGCTCCAGGGCATCATCGAGATGTCGAGCCGCAACCAGATCATCGTGATGACGCCGTTCACGCTGGCGGGCGCGATGGCGCCGGTGACGATCGCCGGCGCGCTCGCCCAGCAGAACGCCGAGGCGCTGGCCGGCATCGCCTTCACCCAGATCGTCAACCCCGGCGCGCCAGCGGCCTATGGCGGCTTCACCTCGAATGTCGACATGAAATCGGGGGCGCCCGCCTTCGGCACGCCCGAATACATGAAATCGGCGATCGTCGGAGGCCAGCTCGCGCGGCGCTACGGGCTCCCCTACCGCACCTCGAACGTCTGCGCCGCCAACACCGTCGACGCCCAGGCCGCCTATGAATCGGTGTTCTCGCTGTGGGGCGCCATCATGGGCGGCGGGAACTTCATCATGCACGCCGCGGGCTGGCTCGAAGGCGGGTTGTCGGCGTCGTTCGAGAAGACCGTGCTCGACGTCGACCTGCTGCAGATGGTGGCCGAGTTCCTCGATCCGGTCGTCGTGGACGAGCCGAGCCTCGCGCTGGAAGCCGTGCGCGAGGTCGGGCCCGGCGCGCATTTCTTCGGCGCCGCCCACACCCAGGCGCGCTACCGCGACGCCTTCTACGCGCCGATCCTCTCCGACTGGCGCAACTACGAAAGCTGGCGCGAAGGCGGCAGCCCGACCGCCATGGACAAAGCGGCACGGGTCTGGAAGCAGGCGCTCGCTTCCTACGAGCAACCGCCGATGGACCCGGCGATCGCCGAGGAGCTCGCCGCCTTCGTCGCCCGGCGCAAGGCGGAAGGCGGCTTCAAGACGGATTTCTGAGCCGCAAGCCCGTCGGCGCGGCCCACCTCACCCTGACCCTCTCCCCCCTGAAGGGCGGAGAGGGGACGCTGGGGCGCCCCCGGAGATTTCCCTCTCCGCCCCCGGGGGGCGGAGAGGGTCAGGGTGAGGTGGGGGTGACCGGCGGGAGCGCGACGCTTCCGGCGAGCGCATCCTTCAGCGGCCCGAGCCAGGGCTCGTAGTGCCGCCACTGATCCAGACCTTCCCTGAAGATCGGTTGGCGCACCTGCTCGGAGCTGGCGGTGCGGACGCTGCGCTCGGTCTTGTGGAACTCCAGGCATTGCGGTTCGAAGGGGAGGCCCAGGAATTCGAGCAGGCGGCGGACATTGCCGTCGAGATCCTCGACCACGTCCTCGTGCTGGACCCTGAGGACCTTGCCGGGCAGCACGCTGTCCCAATGCGCCATCATCTCGACATAGGCGCGGTAGTAGCGGGCGATGTTGTCCAGCCCGTAGGTGAATTCCTGGCCGGTCGCGAAGAGCTGCTTGAAATTGCCGAAGCAGCAGGCCATCGCCTCGCGCCGCGCGTCGATGATCCGGGCGTTCGGCAGGATCAGATGGATGAACCCGACATGCCAGAAATTGTTCGGGTTCTTGTCGATGAAGTGCGGCCTGCCGGTGCGGTAGATCTGCGTGTCGGCCAGGTAGCGCTCGCCGAAGGCGCGCAGCTGGTCCGGCGTCAGGTCGCCGAGGACGCCGGGGTAGCGGGGGGAAGAGGGGTCGTAGACCCGGCCCATCAGCTCCTGCGCCATCCGCGAGATGTCGGAGAGCTCCTGCGTCCCTTCGATCGCCGAGTGGGAAGCGAGGATCTGCTCGATGAGCGTCGAGCCGGCGCGCGGCAGGCCGACGATGAAGATCGGGTCGGACCGCGGAGAGCCGGTGCCGCGCCGCGCCAGCAGGAATTCGGAGGTAAAGCGCGCCTTCTGCAGGTCCCGGCTGCGCTCCGACTGCTCCGGGCGGTAGTGGCTGTCGGCAACCTTCAGCGCGTTGCCGCGATCGTAGTAGCGGAACGATTCCTCGTAGGCGCCGCGATCCTCCAGCGCCTTGCCCAGCGCGAAGCAGAGATGCCAGCGATCCACGGGCTCCAGCGCCGGCCGCGCCTCCTCCGCCCGCATCCGCGCGATCTCGTCGTCGGCGAAGCGGTAGGTCTTGAGATTGGCGAGGCTCCAATAGGCGTCGCCGAAGCTCGGCCGGGCCGCCGCGGCGCGGCGATAGGCGTCGATCGACTCGGCCTGCCGTCCCATCGTCTTCAGCGCATGGGCGATCGACAGATGCAGGTCGGCCGCGTCCGGCGTCTCGGCCACCAGCGAACGGTAGGTGTCGAGCGCCTCGTCGTAGCGCGAGAGCGCCACGCAGGTCGTGGCATAGATCGCGCGGTAGCTGCGGTCCTTCGGATCCACCGCGAGCAGAATGCGGCACTGCTCCAGCGCCTTCTCGTGGCGATGGCGCTGCAGCAGCGCCTGGACGTACTCGTAGCGCGCCAGGTGGTAGTCGGGCGCGAAGACCAGCACGCTCTCCAGCAGGAACTCGGCGTCCTCGTAGATCTCGAGCTTCATGCCGATCTGGGCCAGCAGCCGCATCGCCTCGATGTCGCGGGGGTTGCCCTTCAGGTGCTGGCGGATGACCCGCTCGGCCTCGTGCACCTCCCCGTCGGCGAACATGCTCGAGGCCGTGACGACGGCGACCGGCAGGCTCGCCAGCTTGGCCACATGCTGCGCCGCGAGCCGGGCATCCTCCTCGCGCCCGGCCGCCTTGAGCAGCGTCGCGAGCGGCTTCCAGCTTCCGGGCAACGCCGGGTTCAGACGGACCGCGTGCAGATAGGCGGCCACGGCATCGTCCGGCCGGCCGGCGGCCGCCAGCGCATGGCCGCGCTCCTGATGGAGACGGCTGTAGCCGGGATGGACGGATTCGAGGCGATCCAGCGCCGCCAGCGCCTCCGGAAGCCGCCGCAGATAACGTTCCGCCACCGCGACCATGTAGAGGACGTCGCGGTTCTCCGGCACCTCGCGCAGCAGGGCCTGCGCCGCCGCCAGGGCCGGCAGGAACTGCTGCGACTGAAGCAGGCCCCGGATGCGCACCACCTCCGCTTCGACGGGAGACGGCGAAAGTCCGGGGGCAAGCTGTTGCATCGTCGTTCCATGCACGCGAGGCGGAGCGGCTCGCGCGGCGGACGCTATCATGGCGGCCGGTTCGGGGCCTAGGGAGGGATCGCGCGGACCCGGGTGGGTTGCCTGCTCCGCCGACCCCTGAACGGCGGAATGCGCTTCGCTTTTCCGCCCTACGGCGCCTCGTAGGGCGGAAAAGCGCAGCGCCTTCCGCCACTGTCGCGGCCGGGCCGGCTCATTCGATCGGCGAGGCAGGGGTTCTTTGATCGTGCCACACATGCCCGTCATTGCGAGCCGCAGGCGAAGCAATCCAGGGGTTCGAGGCCGCGGCCCTGGATTGCTTTGCTCCGCTCGTAATGACGGCCGCGATTTGCGGCTCTTGCTATAGAAGCCTGCTTGGACTCAGCCCGGCCTGGCGAGAAGAACCGGCTGCGGCGGCGCCGGAAGACGGCTCAGCGGCGTGACCGGGGCATGATGCTCCCTCACCAGGTAGCGTTTGATGACATCGCGGTAGCCGCGATAGACCAGCCCATTGTTCCGGCGAATGATGGAGTCCCGATTCTGCCGGTAGTGCCTCGGGATCGCGTACCACGGCATCGCCGGATGACAATGGTGCACGACGTGCAGGTTATTGAAGAGGAACAGCAATCCGAGAACGGGTGCGCGCTCGACGATGGCGGTGCGATGGTCCGGGTCGAGGGCGGCACGATGCTCGGCGAAGGAGCGCAGCGCCGTCAGCGCGAGGCCCGGATAGACGAAGAACGCGACGTACTCCCAGAACGGGATCCCGCACACCGCCTCCACCCACAGCAGCACGGCGATGACGCCCACCACGTGAACGCCCCAGACCCGCCAGCGGTTGACGGAACCGGCCGCTAACCCCGCGACTTCGTCGACCAGGAAGTGGGAGATCGCGACGAGCGGTCCGAGCATGATTCGGCCGGTGGCGGTGTTGAGGATTCGGGTGACCGCCCGCGAGACCGGACCGCGCCGCTGCCAGGCGATATCGGTCAAGTAATAGGATTCAGGATCTTCGATCGGATCGGTCAGCACCTGGTCGCGATGATGCGACAGGTGAAGCTCGCGATAGCGGAGATAAGGCAGCCACAGGCTGAGCGGCAGGAACCCCAGAGCCGTGTTCAGCCAAAGCTTCCGGGTCGGGTGGTTGTGGATGAGCTCATGCTGCAGCGAGTGATGCCAAGCCGTCACCCAGGCCCCGGCCGGCAGAAGCAGCCACCAGGGCAATGCCCTCGCCCAGTAGGTGAGAGCCAAATATCCGCCATAAACGACCGCTATCAGAAGCCAGGTGGGCCATTCGATGCGGTATCGGGCGGCGTCAGGAATGTACGTGCCGGACGGGGCGCTTGAACCGGACATTTCCGCAGGCTACTTCCTTCTGGCCAGGGGAACCGTAAGTGCGATGAACTGATGATATAAGGAGCGGGACGCCCGAATCAACGCGAGATTGCGCAACATATGATTCACTTTGTCTCATATATTGGCGTGGAAACACATCAGCATGGGATGTGACGCTCCGGGTGGGATTGGCGGTATGGATCGGCGGTCGACTTCAAGCATCTTGAGAGAGCGGTTGCACGAGGTCATCGAGCGCTCGGGCCTGAGCCAGGCGCAATTCGCCAAGGCCTTGAAGGTCGACCGATCCACCCTCGTACAGATTCTCTCGCCGGCGGCGGACCGCCTGCCGCGCGCCGAGACGCTGGCCCATATCGCGCAGCTCGGGCGGGTGTCGCTGGACTGGCTTCTGGGCCTGACGCTGCTGGAGCAGCCGGCTGCCTCCGGCGCGCCGGAGCTGGTGGAGTTCGCACCCGACGCCGCCTCTCCGATCGACGGGCGGCTGATGAAATGGCATCGCGAGGCGGCCGGCTACAAGATCCGGCACGTCGCGGTGACCTTCCCCGATCTGCTGAAGACCGACGAGATCGTCGAATTCGAGTACGGCAAGTCGCTCCACCCCGACCTCGCCAGCGCCATCGAATCGGTGCACGCGCATTTTTCGTACGTGCGCCGCCCCGAAAGCGACTTCGAGGCCAGCAATTCGATCCAGGCCATCACGATGTTCGCCGCCGCGCAGGGGGCCTGGCGAGGCCTGAGCGTCGCCCACCGACGCCGCCAGCTCGAATACCTGATCGATCTGTGCCAGGAGCTCTACCCGACCTTCCGCTGGTTCCTCTACGACGAGCGGGAGGTCTATTCGGTCCCGATCACGATCTTCGGACCGTTGCGCGCCGCGCTCTATACGGGACACGGATACCTGGTGCTCACCGCCCCCAAGCACGTGCAGCCGCTGGCCCGCCAGTTCGACCGCCTGATCCGCGCGGCCGTCGTCCAGCCCGCCGAGGTGCCGGCCTATCTGGCTCGCCTGCTGACCGAGCTCAAGCACGAGTGACCGGCCGCGCCCGCGGCGAAGCGTCGGGCGCGTCACGCCGCCGGGTGGAGGAGCGTCAGCGCAACCCGGCCATGCTTGCGATAGGTCAGGAAATCGGAGTCCAACGTCAGGATGGCGTGCCGATCATGGATCTCGGACATCCGGACGATGCAGGCATCGGCCAGCGACATCGGCGTGTCCCGATATTTCCGGATGAGAGTGCGCACGGCGCCGACATGTTCGTCGAGGCGGAAGGCAATGCTCAACGCTCCGGCCTCGATCAGATCCAGGACGGCGTCCTGGGCTCTCGGGTAGCGCGCCAGCAAGTACATGGCTTCGGCCAGCACGGGTTCGCACACCAGGAGTGGAGCGTCGAGGTGCTCGAAGCGCTCCACGACCCAGCGGTGGTGGCGTTCGGCGCGATCGAGGAGGGCGACGAGCGGTCCCGTGTCAACGATGGCGACGGTCATCGTCGCCGAAGCCCGCAAGGTGCTCAGGATTTGACGCGAGGTCGGGAACGCCGGAATCAATGATGCCGCGCGCGTGCTTCGTCAGCCCCGCAAGACTCGGGCGGCGAGCCTGAGGAGGAGCTTCGAGAACCAGTTGCAATCCTTCTTCGACAAGATCCCGCAGCTTGCGACCGCGTAGCGCCGCTTCGGCCTTTGCTCTGCGGTAGAGTTCGTCCGGTAGCTCGACAGTGGTTTTCATGGGCGCGCCAGAGGCTGTTGGATCCATAAATCCATATTTATGGGATCAAGACGCGAGGGACAAGAAGCCGCCGGCACGATGAAGGATCGTCGCGTCGGGTGCGACGCGGACCGGCTGCTCGCGGTCGACCCGCCATCGCCAGCTCCAGCCGGTCCGCGACGCGCCCGTGGCGGTCATCGCAGGTGAGATTGCTCGTTCTCGGAAGCGGTAGGTACCCGGTAGAAGCGGCAGGACGGCGTGCCGGGCGTCGAGCGGCTTTACCTCGTCGGCCCGTTCATGCATCCCGGCGGCGGCGTGTTGGACGCCGGGCGCGCCACCGAAATCAGGATGTGCGACGGTCTCGGCATGGATATCGACAAGGCGGCCGGGCGGAGAAGACCTACCACGCCTCCAAGAAGGAGCTGATGTCCGTCCGCACCATCGAGCACGACGGCAACGACCGCGTCGTCAAGTGGAAGATCTTCGGGACGATGCCGATGAGGGCAAGGCTCCGGCCGGAGGAGGCACGGGCGGGGTTGAAGCTGCTGAATCTGCGGGTGGTGTGGTTTCTGGTGACGTTTCTGTTTCGTTGGGGGGAAGGGGTAGGGGACTTGACCGCACGGGCGCGATGGCGGTTCGCGCCCATCTAGATCGGTTATCTGGTCACGGCCCCGTGTTCCGAAGAACGGAAATTCAACCAAGGCCGTGTGGCGACGGCAATGGGTACGAAGCGGCCAGTCCGCCGACGTTCAGACAACGCTTGGCTTACTCCCGTCTTTATAATAAGAAAAAATATTGAATTTCCATTTGTCCGCGACTGGAGGCGTGTCGAGCACATGGCTGACGCAGTCGGCGTAGAGGCGGCGGCAGCGACATCAGCAGTGTCAACGCCCCTGCTCGCACAAATTGTTTCCATCGATGGACATTGCATCGGTGACCGATGGACCGCGCAAGACAAAGCCAAGCTTGCGAAGCTTATCGCAATCATCGCCATGGGCCAAGCAGCCTACGTTGCCCACATCCTGAAGGAGCTTCTTCCTGCAGCACCCGCATTTTCTGACGCCGATCTGCGCCAAGAGGCACGAGTGAGGATGACCATTCAGGAAGACGGCAAGAGCCCGCGAGTTGGGTACCCCCGCTGGCAGCGCGACGGGTTCCTCTTTGAAGCGATCTCATGGATTGCGACACGGCAAGCTTACGGCGATGACGTACTGCTAAAAGACCCGCATGTAAGCGCCACATCACAGGGCCTTGACGGTCTGATGATCGAGTTGGCAGGCGACAAATCCAAGGTCGTCATGACGACGATTTTCGAGGACAAATGCACCGACAATCCTAGAACAACCTTTCTTAACAAAGTTATCCCCGCTTTTCTTGATCGCCATAAGAACAAGCGTGCCGCGGAACTAGTGGCTACGGCATCCGCTCTATTGCGTATGGGCGGATTTGATGTGGGGGCTGCCGCCATGTTGGCGGCGAATGTTATGGATCGCGCTCAGCGACGCTACCGGGCGGCCTTCGCACTCCCTAAGGAACAAGACAGCCAAGCCGAGCGGGAGAAGCTCTTCAACGGTTACGAAGCACTGGATGGCCTAACTCAAGATCGGCGTGTCGGCGCCAGCTTCATCGTCGAAGGCAAAGTCCGCGACTGGTTCGATACCCTTGCGGTGCGAGCAATCGCTTATCTCGACGAATTGGATGTGGGGGCAATCTAAATGTTTGATGCAACCACAGCCCAACTTCTACGATCGGCCCCGCCGGTTCCGGGGTTGGATCCGGAGTATATCCCCGCGCTGCTGACGATGCATTACGCAAACTTGGTGTCCGCAAGATTGAGTGGCGCCGGTGAGGTCACAGCCAGCGATGATCCGAGCGAATGGACGCTGGAGCGTGTATCAGACACCTACGAACTGATAACATCGCTCTATACCGAAGGCGCTCTACGAAGGGCAGCCGCTTTCGTGGCCGGCACAGCACAGCAAATCCTCGCACGCAGACAAACTATCCCGATTGCCGGTCAGGCCGCGATCGCGAACATCGACAGGGACCGTGTCGATCCTACGATTGCTGCTGCATTGCTGTTTCTTGCCGCCGAACAATACGCCGATGCGAACGAATCGGCCGTACAGATTCTTCCCCGCCAGGACAGCCAGAGTTACGAAGCGACGATTCTGACCGAAGATATCACCGATCTGGCCCGTGGTAAGCTCGGCCGCATCTACGAACGTGCGTCGAGATGGAGAAGACCCCCACGGGGCACCATGGAAGAGCGAGCGCTCGCAGCGTTGCTCGAGACTCTAATTACCGGCCTCGAAATACTTGCCGCTCGCTTTCTGAGCCTTCCTACTCCGCAACCAATCATTGGCCGCTTTGATACGGCGCGCGATGCCTTCCATAAAGTACTGCAGCTCTCCGCCGATTTGGACGATAGATATAGCGATCTGCTGGGCGGAAGTGTCCTGAATGCTTTTGCAGGACCCCATCACCTCGCCTCGCTCATGATTGCTGCCGACGACGGCATCGCCAGAGCGGCATTATCCGACTTGCCTCCGCCAAACGGAGCGGACGCCAACTTTTGGAGGACGTGGATTGGCGCTAGAGCAAACATCTGCCCGTTCCTCTGGCCGAATCATCGAGAGGCGATTGCGAAGGGCTTCCACCAGACCGGCGAATCCGCGGTAGTGGTCCTTCCAACTGGAGCAGGAAAGACAACTGTTTCCGCATTGAAATTGGCGGGCGTACTAGCCCGCAAAAAGAAGGTGGTATTTCTTGCGCCAACACATGCGTTGGTTGAGCAACTTACGAGTGATCTGCAGGAGATATTTCCGCGGGAGATTCTGGGGGCCGTGGTCTCCAGCGACTTCGATTTGCTGTTCCAAGTCGACGCGCAGTTACGTGAGATCGAAGTGATGACCCCCGAATGCTGCCTCGCGATGCTCTCATTCGCACCCGCGGCATTCTTGGACGTAGGCCTGCTAGTTTTCGACGAGTGTCACCTTCTAAGCCCTCAATCGGGCAAAATTCGGCGTGCGCTCGATGGCATGTTGTGCGTGCTGGGATTTAACCACATCGCTCCGGACGCTGATCTACTGTTTCTGTCCGCAATGATCACAAACAGCGTCGAGTTTAGCGAGTGGATCACTGAACTCACCGGACGCCATTGCGTGTGCGTTGATCTTCTGTGGAAGCCGAGCCGACAGGCTCGCGGCGTGCTGATTTACACGGATGAGGAACTCGGTGGCGCAAAAAAGGCCGCGCTAGCTGCCCAAGTCGCGCAAAACAAGCGACAGGGCAAGCAGGCCAAGGGGCTTCGCTCGGTCGCCGAAAAAGAGCTTCTCGCGCACCCATGGGCAGTTTGGGGGCTACAGCACAATTGGCTAGATCAGAAGACAGCCTATTGTATCATGACTCAGGTGCTAGACACGCCTGTCCAACTGGCTGGCGACGTCAAGTACGGTCCAATCAGACTAAAGCCAAATGCGAACCACGTCGCCACCAAGCTGGCGACCTCTGCTGCCCGCAACGATCTAAAATCCATTGTTTTTGTGAACACAAAGAACGACGCGGTCTCGGTCGCGGAGGATATATCTGCGGAGTTGAACGAGACGATTAACGCAACCGACGCGGAGCAAGAACGTTGGGATGCACTCAAGGCCGAGCTCGGGGATTTGAAGCACTCGTTGCTACCACGGCCCGCCATTGCGGTGCCCCACAATTCCGCGATGCTACGACTCGAACGTGACCTCGCCGAGCGAATGTTCAAGCGAGCAGATGGAGCGAAAGTCATCGTCGCGACACCGACGCTGGCCCAGGGTCTCAATCTTCCTGCCCACCTTGCAGTGCTGGCTGGCGACAAGCGTGCCGACGCTGATCAGAAGGGCCGCGAGGATCTCGAGGCGCACGAAATCCTGAATGCTGCAGCCAGAGCGGGTCGGGCCGGCCATCTCGCTAATGGCGTCGTGATCTTAATCCCAGAGCCGATTATCAGCTTCTCCCAAGGCAAGCCCCTGGGATGGAGTCTGATCGAGAAGCTGAAGTCGATTCTTCCAGAGGATGATCGCTGCGTCGTCATCTCCGATCCGCTCGAAATCGTACTCGACAGGCTCATGCAGGGTCAGGCGGTCGATCCCGATGTCCGCTATGTCGTCAACCGGATGGCGGCTCTCCACGAGGCCGAAGGAGCAGAAGAGCCCAACACCCTATTCGACCTACGGAGATCCCTCGGTGCGTTCACTGCAAGAAAGCGCAACTCAGAGGCTGAATTTGAAGCCAAGATTGCCGATCTCAGGAAAGCAATTGCTCTAGATGCGCCTGGTGAGGTCGATAATACAATCGCTGAACTTGCTTCGCAGAGTGGCTTATCAATGAATCTGCTGCTCCGGCTGCGGAGAAGGATCTCTGATGACGCCGAGGCACTGCCGACGACGATAACTGCTTGGCTCGCATGGACGATCGATTGGCTAAGTGCAGATGACGATGCTCGTCATTGGCTCCTTGGCGGTGTTAGCCGGTCGCTTATGGCGTCATGCGGTCGCAAACGGGACGCACAACTCACCGCAGAGGAATTGGCGGTCACGCTGCCCGGTCTCGTCGCGTGGATCAGCGGTGAACCTCTTTGCGAAATAGAACGTGCTCTGGGTGGCAACCCCGACTCTGTCAATCACGCGGAAAAGATGTGTCCGAGGGCGCGAGAGCTTGTTGGAACTGTGGTGCCGCGAGGCCTTTCTTTCGTAGTGGGGCTTATATCTCACACCGTTAAAGATGTGGACTTCTTCAACCAACTGCAAGGGTCGGATCGTCAAGTGATTGAGTGCCTTAGCACCGCCGTGCGAAAGGGATACGACACACCGGCGAAGGTCTTTCTCTCTAGCGAGAACCCAGCCATTCTTAGCCGAGTGCAGGTCCATGAATTGGCATCGTGGCAGAACGTGTAGCGCGATTTAGCAAAGTCCACTCCTGCCGATGACTAATCTTTTTAAAAGCCTGGCATCGCCACAGGCAAGCACTCGCCGGTTTCTCCCGCTTCCGCCGGCCATTCAGAGTTTTGGATATCGCAGCCCTTTAGCGCTACCTTCCTCGCGCTTCGCAACTATCGAGATGAAAGCCCCTCGATGCCGACTCGCCGCGCCGCCGTGATGTCCTGCCTGGCCGTCCTGGCCACAAGCACGATCGCCCGCTCGGACGGATCGACCGAGTCCTATCTGGCGGCCCGGAACCGCTACGTCGCCGAGGAGACCGCCAAGGCGAAGGCGGTCGACCAGAAGGCTGAGGAGATCCGGAAGGCCAAGGGGGATGCCGCCTCGGACCAGTATCGTGCGGACACCGACAAGGCGGATTCGAGCCGGCTCAAGAAGGAGCTCGGCGACCTCCAGGACCGGCTCGTCCAGCTGATCGGGCCGGTCTCGGTCAAGGGTGTGCCGGCGAAAGGCGAGATCACCCTCACGGAACTCGCGGCGGATGAGGGCGTGGGCTTCGGCGTGCTCGACGGGCTGGCCTTCCGGTCGGACGGCAACGGGCTCGAGCTTGTCGTCACGACGGATGCCCTCCTCAAGAACTGGTTGGGGGAGACGAAGGACCGCATCAAATCGCAACTCGAATTCGACATGCCGCAGGATGTGGCGCAGGCGCTCCGCTTCGCGCCATTCTACACCTACGCGGTCGAGGAGGACGCCGCCGTGGAGGATTTCGGGGAGCTTGCGGTCGTCCCCGCGAAAGGCGACGACGCGGTCGCCGCGCTGCTGGTGGAGATCACCCAGGACCGGGCAGCCACCCCGTCCCACATCATCGGCGCGGTCGTGCGAGGCGGGAAAATCTTCATCCTCACCCAGCCGCTCGCCTCGCCGCCCAAGCCGTTTCCCCGCTGCGACGCCATCCAGGCCGACTTCGAGCAGCGCCGCAAGAAGGTCACCGACCAGGAGGCGGCGGCCACAGACCCGTCGCGCCCCGCCTCAGCACCACCGACCGCAGCTGAGGCGAAGCTGCTGGACGAGGAACGCAAGATCGACGCCGACGGCGATGCCGCCTACCGCAAATGCTTCGCGCAAGAGGTGCGGAAACAGAGCGATTTCCCGGCGATCACCCGTCAGGCCCAGGCGCTGGTCGATCTCGTGCCGGGCGGGTAGGCGTGAGCGCGCCGCCCGAGGACACGTTCGGCGCTATCGAGACCTCGACCGGATAGCCTTGCATGACGACCCTGTCGCCGTTCTTCGCCAGGTACGTCGCGTCGTGGGTCTCCTTCTGCCTCGTTGCCGGCTTCATCCTGTTCCTGGACCGGCGGCGGCTGTGGCCCGAGTGGCGGGCGTATTCGGCGTTTCTCCTGGTACCCTGGAAGCTGGCCCTGTTCGTTCCGGCTTCTCTCTTCGTCACCTTCGCCGGGCGCTACACGAACGACGAGACCTGGGACGTGGTGACGGGGAGCGGGATGTCGATCCTCACCTTCCTCACGGCGCCCTGGTCGGTCGGCTTGATCTACCAGGTCCTGACCGGCAGGCGGCCCGTGCGGTACCTGATCGTCGCCGGCGCCTTGCTGCTGTTTTCCAGCAGCTGGTTCTACGATGGTTATCTGCTGTGGCGCGATGGGGTCTACACACCGCGATGGTGGGGCAATCTGATCCTGTCGCCGGTCATCTATTCGGCTGCCGGCCTCCTC